>NZ_JAZHLJ010000049.1:0-29545 GCF_036549495.1 Aurantimonas sp. C2-5-R2 | reverse complement strand
GGTCGTCTCCAGGTGGCCGGTTCAACAACACCACTCTGTCAGAGAGCGGGTCGCTATCCACCCCATGGGATCTACTTTCTCACCGCCCTACACAGACAGCATGACCCCGGCAAAGCTTCTCGTGAATGCCTTTGCGACAATGGCAGAAGAACGTATCGCGGATGGGTTCGAACCGACCCTCCTTACTTTTATGTTCAGAGAGATCCGTGGAACGCCCAGTCATCAGGCCCACGAGATGGAGATAGCCATCGTCGAGGTCTACGACCGGCACCTTACTCGGACATCAAGTACCCGAAGAACGTCGCGGCGACATCCATGCCCTTTTGGTTTGGCTGCCCGGACTGGCCCATGGAAAAGTCTCTACCGCGAAATCGGGATCACTTGATAAATATCGCGCGGAACGGCGGTCTCCACTACCATCTCATCGCGCTGACGCCGCCCCACTCGAACCACCGGCGGTTCACCATACCTCTCCATGACCATTGGCCCGGTCGCGCTCGCCTTGGCAAATACCAGAAATCCCTGCTCGATCAGATGAGGATGCATCGGTACGTCACGAAACTGGTTAGTCATCACGCTTCACGCTTCGGGCGTAATATGAAACACCCATACTCCAACATTCGCAAGGCGGCCTTCACCGTAGGCGTACCATAGTCGAGGAAAACGGAGCGGTGATCCGACGCTCGACGATCCGTTTCTCTGATCGTCCTCTTCCGTCGTCGACGCGCAAATCGGGAGCATGACGCGCTCAGGCAACGAGTGGACGATGATCATCGCCGGATCACGGCGAAGCGCGCCGGCAACCGAATCTCGGTACCGCGCCGCTCATTTACCTCACGCCAAGGGACGGCTTCGAAGACGGTTTCAGCTGCGACAGAGGTTTGGTCAGGGATGTGGTATTTGTGCGGATGGCGCTACCGGGATCCGGCGAAGATCGGCGCGGTCCGCGTTGATGGGCTGCTTTGGGAGCGGCACGCCCGAGCCTGATGCAGGCGTGATCTGACGCGTCTGATCTCGACTTCCGTGAGCCACGCCATTCCTGCTGCCGGCGGCGGGTGGGAAAGGTTCGGGCTCGTCCGAGGCTGGGATCGCGGACTGTTAGCGATCGCTGCCGGATCGTTGACCGTCAACCCGGTCGTTGCGGCGGGCGCCACTACGGCAGTGGTCTCGTCCCGCCACGGTTCGGATTCGCGCGATCAACGGTCATCCGGCCATTGGGGGCAGGCCATTTGCGCGCCATCACCCCCAGTTGATCCAAAATCGAACCGTGCATCTCGGTTTTTGCCCCATCCGACAATGGCTGATTCATAGCGTTACTGACGGTTGCACCGCCTAAAGCCGTTCCTCGCTGATCGGGCATGAATCAACCAATTTCGGAAAATGACTAGATTTGGTTGAAATTGGATCAGATCGATGATAGATTTTTCCACAGATCAGCCCAAAAACCGATAAATTGGTCCGTAATCGGATCAAAAAAGAAAAACGGTGTCGAAGGGATGTCGCATCGGCCGGTGAAAAAGAGGCCATGCGACGCAAAGGGAGGACTGTCATGGTTACCAAGACTCTCAAGCTTGATTGGACGCGGAGAAAACTTCTCGGCGCCACGGCCGCATTGGGCGCGGTCGCGGCGTCCGGGCTGTCGGTTCGTGCGTTCGCCCAGGAAAAGGTCATCAAGATCGGCTTTTTGGCGCCGCTCACGGGGCCGGTGGCCGCCTGGGGCAAGCCAGGGCTCGACGGCTGCCGGATCTGGGCCGAATGGGTCAACGAGGCGGGCGGGGTGAAGCTGGCCGATGGGGATTATAAGATCGAATTCGTCGGCTACGACAACGAATACGACCCTGCCAAGGCGCGCACCGGTGCGACACAGTTGATCCGGGAGGACGAGGTCAAATTCGTCATGATGTTGGGCGGCGATACCTGGCCGGGCGCCCAGCCGGTAGCCGACAAGACCGGTATGCTGTTCTCGACGCTGCTACCCTCCGACCTATCGCCCGACACCACGACGCTGGTGGCGCCGGCCGAGGTCCACCCGATCTACAACGTCACCGGCGTCGAGTGGCTGACCGAGAACAATCCCGGCCTGAAGACGGCGGTGATGTGTGCTCAGGACGACGCGCTGGGACTGCCGTCGGTCGCCACCTATCTGGCGGCTTTCGAGGCGGCCGGGATCGAGATGCAGGAGGAGCCGCTCTTGTTCGATCCGGCGACCACCGACTTCGCGCCCGTGGTCACCAAGCTGATCGCCAACAACCCGGATATCGTTTGTCTCGACACCTCTTACGCCGACTATGTCCATCCGATCTGCGAGCAGCTGTTCCAGCAAGGCTACAAGGGGCAGATCATCTCCTGCACCGCCGACTTCTACGACCAGATTATCGAGAAGACCTCGAAGGAGTTCATGGAAGGCTTCATCTTCCAGTTTCCGGACTTCGACGACCCTGCGCTCAATGCCGACAACATCAACTTCAAGGACGCCAACAAGTTCTACGAGGTCTACAACGAACGCCATCCGGGCGAGTGGGGCGCGGTTTCCTGGGAATATGCCTCGATCATGGACCTTTGGAAGGCCGCGGCCGAGACTGCCGGTAGCGCCGAGCCCGACGCGGTGCTCGCCGCCATGAAACAGGTCGGCAAGCACGCTTTCGGCGAGGCCGAATGGTGGGGCAAGGACCTGTTCGGCATCGACAACGCGCTGGTCGGAGACTGGCCCGTGGTGCGGATCGAGAACGGCAAGGCGGTGATCAAGGAGTTCCGGAGCATCCCCGCCTGGTACGACAAGCACGGCGAACTCCTGAAGAAGCACATGGAGGCCTACGGCCAGATGTGGAACCAGCGCGGCTGACGCCGGCGCCGGCCCGATGGCGGACCTGACGGTCCGCTGCTTCTTCTCTCCTGCCGCGATCTGCCGAGCCATGGACCTGCTTCTGCAAACCGGACTGAATGCGATCTATGCCGCCAGCTACATGTCGCTGGTGGCCGTCGGACTCGTGCTGATCTTCGGCGTGATGGGGGTCATCAATTTCGCCCATGGCGAACTGTTCATGGCGGGTGCCTATGCGGTGGTGGCGCTGTATGCGGACCTCGCAGTACCGTTCCCGATCGCGGTCGCCGCGGGGCTTGTCTTCGTCGGCATTCTCGGGCTTGCCATGGAGCGGGCGCTGTTTCGCCCGCTCCGCGACAACCCGCTCGGGGGGCTCGTCGCCTCGATCGGCTTCCTCATGGTCCTGCAGGCGGCGGCCGTGCTGCTCTTCGGAGTGCGCATGGAGCATGTCCCGCCGGTGACCCAGGACGTCATCATCTTTTTCGAAAGGGTCCGCTTTCCGGTTCAGCGACTCTATGTCGTGATCGCCGCGATCGTGCTGCTGACCGCGCTCTGGCTGTTCTTGAAGAAAACCCGTTTCGGCTGGGCGCTGCGCGCCAGTGCCCAGGATCCGGAGGCGGCGGCCTTGCAGGGCATCGCGATCAACCAGACCGCGCGCATCGCCATGTTCATCGGCGCGGCGCTGGCCGGGGTGGCGGGCGCGCTGTCGGCGCCGCTGGTCAGCGTCAACCCGTATATGGGCCACAGCGTCATCATCACCGCCTTCATCGTGATCATCGTCGGCGGGGTTGGCTCGCTGGAGGGGGCGGTGGTGGCGGCGGTCGCCTACGCCTTCATCCATACCTTCGTCACGACGTTCTGGGACGGGGTGATCGCCGATATCGTGGGGCTTGGGCTGATGTTGCTCGTGCTGATCGTGAAACCGACGGGCCTCTTCGGGACGGTGGACCGTGCTTAAGGGGCTCGCATGGATCGCGCTGGCGGCGCTTCTCATCCTCGTGCCCCACGCGCTGTCCTATTCACAGCAGGAAATCCTGGTCTTTCTGACCATCAACGTATTGCTGGTCGCCTCTTATCGCCTGCTGACGCTGACCGGCGAATGGTCGCTGGGTCATGTCGTCATCATGGGTGTCGGCGCCTACGCCTCGGCGCTGTATTCAAAGCATTTCGGAATCTGGGTGCCGGTTTCGGCGATACTCGGGGCGCTGACCGCCGCGGCCGTCGCGCTGGTGTTGAGTTTCCCGCTGTTTCGGATGAAGGGCTTCTATTTCCTCATCGGCTCGTTTGCCGCCGGCGAGATCATCCGCCTGCTTTGGAAACGGTTTCGCGAGCCCTTCGGCGGCCCCAAAGGCTTGAAGCGGATCGAGGGGGTGCCGGACCTCGACCTCGGGTGGCTGCGTTTCGATTTCTTCGAGCCGGTCAGCTATTATTATCTCGCCCTTGTGGTGGTGGGCGCCTCGCTCTGGGTCTTGTGGCGGATCGAGCGCTCACCCGTCGGGCTGACCTTCCATGCCGTCCACTGGCAGGACAAGCTTGCGGGGGCCGCCGGCGTCAATGTTCGCGCCTGGCGCACGCTGGCCTTCGTCATCGCCAGCGGATTTGCCGGACTCTCGGGCGCGCTGCTGGCGCATTATATCGGCACCATCAATCCGAACAGCTTCGACGTCGAGATGATGGTGTTCGTGCTGACCTGGGCGATCGTCGGTGGCACGGCGACCTTCTATGGCCCGATCCTGGGCTGCATCGCGCTGACTGTGCTGAATGAGATCGTGCTCCGCGAGATGGGCTTCGAGCAGTGGCGGCCGCTGATCTACGGCCTCGTGCTGATCGCCTCGGTGCTGTTCCTGCCGAAGGGGCTCGAGAGCCTGGTACAGCGGTTCACGCAAGCGACGAAGCGCGCCGACACGCGACCGGCGGCGGGTGCGAAAGCCACGGATATGGAGGCGGCCCATGACGCTTCTTGAAGTCGACCAGCTCACCATGCGTTTCGGTGGCCTGATCGCGGTGGACGCACTGTCATTCACGGTCGAAAAGGGCACGATCCACGGCCTGATCGGTCCGAACGGCGCCGGCAAGACCACCACCTTCAACATGATCTCGGGATTCTACACACCGAGTTCCGGTCATGTCCGTTTCAAGGGCGAGGAGATTTCGGGCCTGCCGATGTTCCGAGTGGCGCGGAAGGGGCTGGTCCGCACCTTCCAGCACTCGACGCTGTTCGCGGAATTGAGCGTCGTCGAGAACGCCCTGGTCGGCACGCACATGCAGCATTTTCCGGCGCTTCACACCGCGCTTCTGGGAACCGACCGTGCCGAACGCCGCGCGGCGCGCGAGAAGGCCGAGCGGGCACTCGATTTCTTCGGTCTCGCGGGTCACGCGCAAGAGCGCGCAGGTGACCTCTCCCACGGCCATCAGCGCGCGCTCGGCATGGCGGTGGCACTGGCCTCGGCACCGGAAATGGTGCTGCTCGACGAGCCCTTCACTGGGATGAATCCGGAGGAGACGAAGGCGATGATGGCGCTGATGCGCAAGCTGAATGCCTCGGGCGTGACCATCCTTCTGGTTGAGCACGACATGCACGCGATCATGGGACTTTGCGACCGCATTACCTGCATGAATTTCGGCAAGCTGCTGGCCGAGGGCACGGCGAGCGAAATCCGCAATCATCCGGAGGTGATCACGGCCTATCTCGGAGGCACGCGCCATGTTGCTTGAGATCGACGGCGCCGCCGTGAGCTACGGCAAGGTCGCGGCATTGCGCGGCGTCTCCATGACCATCCCCGAAGGCGCCATCGTCACCATCATCGGCGGCAACGGTGCCGGCAAGACGACGACGCTGCGCGCCATTTCCGGTCTCGCCAAGCTCACTGCCGGCGAAATCCGCTTCCGCGGCGAGCGGATCGACAGGCTGCCGCCGGACTGCATCGTCGCTCTCGGCATCGCCCATGTGCCGGAAGGGCGCCGGATATTTCCCGATCTCACCGTCGAGGAGAACCTGCGCACCGGCGCCTTCTTGCGACGCGACAAGGCGGCCATCGCCGCCGATCTGGACGGCATCTATGTCCGCTTCGAGCGGCTCCGCGAGCGGCGGCGCCAGCGCGCGCAGACGCTTTCGGGCGGCGAGCAGCAGATGCTGGCGATCGGCCGCGCGCTGATGAGCCGGCCGAAGCTCCTGCTGATGGACGAGCCGTCGATGGGCCTCGCCCCGGTGATCGTCGAACAGATTGCCCGGATCGTCGAACAGATCGGGAAGGAAGGCGTGACGGTCGTGCTGGTCGAGCAGAATGCCGAGCTCGCGCTCGACCTGGCCGACTACGCCTACGTGCTCGAGACCGGCGCCATGGCGCTTGAAGGACCCGCAGATGAACTTCACGACAACGACCATGTCCGCGCCGCGTATCTCGGTTTCTGACGCCGCGGCGTCAGACGAGAAGCGGAACCGCGAGGAGAAGGCAGCCCGCGCCGCCGGCTGGCGCCGCGCCGATCTGCGCTGGGAGCGGCTGCAGGAGGACGCCGAGGCTGCTTGGCGGTCCGGCGACGCGGATCAGGCGATCCGGCTCTGGCGCCGGGCCCGGCGCCTCGCCTTCTGGAGGTTCCGCCGCTCCGATCCGCGCTATGCGACCAGCCTCGCCAACGCCGCCCTGGCGGAGCGACTGTCCGGCCAGGAAGCGCGCGCCCACCGGCTCTATGCCCGCGCGCGCGGGCTTTGGAGCGGGGCGGACAGCTTTATCGCCGGCATGCGGATCGCCCGTCGTGCCCGCTCCTCGCTGTTCCACCTGCGCATGGAGGCGAAGCATTGGGACACGTATCAGCAGAGCACGCGCACCCGGATGAAGGCCTTCGCCCGAGAGGCCGCCGAGGCGCTCGCCGCCCTCGAACGTGGCGAACCACCGGTCTGCCGCCTCCACGATCGCTGGCGGGCGGAGAAGCTGCCGGTCTTCGACGACCCGAGAAAATTCCTGGCCGCGGCACTGATGATCAGCACGGGCCTGACAACAAAGCCGGAGAACAAAGACTAACGCAGCAAGAGGCCTCAGGCCGCCAATTCAGGGGAGAAACACGATGGCAGACAAGCGACCGGCCAAATACGATATCCTTTTCGAGCCGATCCAGATCGGTCCGAAGGTGATGAAGAACCGGTTCCATCAGAGTCCGCACTGCATCGGGGCGGGGTCGGACAAGCCGGGCTTCCAGGCGGCGCATCGCGGCGTCAAGGCCGAGGGTGGCTGGGGGGCCATCAACACCGAATATTGCTCGATCCACCCGGAATCCGACGATACCCACCGCGTCTCGGCGCGGATCTGGGACGAAGGCGACGTGCGCAACCTGCGGGCGATGACCGACGAGATCCACAGGCACGACGCGCTGGCTGGCGTCGAGCTGTGGTACGGCTCATCGCACGCGCCCTGCATGGAGACGCGCTGCACGCCGCGCGGCGCCACCCAGTACGCCTCGGAATTCGAGACCCTGACCTACTGCCACGAGATGGACCATGACGACATTCGTCAGGTCCAGCAGTATTATGTCGACGCGGCGCTCCGCTCGCGCGACGCGGGTTTCGATATCGTCAACGTCTATGGCGGCCACGCCTATCTGCCGGTGCAGTTCCTGTCACCCTACCACAACAAGCGCACCGACAAGTATGGCGGCGCATTCGAGAACCGCGCCCGGTTCTGGGTCGAGACCCTGGAACAGGTGAAGAACGCGGTCGGGAACGACTGCGCCATCGCCTCGCGCTTCGCGATCGACTCGCTCTACGGCACCGCCGGTGTCGAGGTCGAGGTCGACGGCATCAAGTTCATTCAGCTCGCGGATGACCTGGTCGATGTCTGGGACATCAAGGTCGGCGACATCGCCGAGTGGGGCGAGGATGCCGGTCCGTCGCGGTTTTATCGCCAGGGCCACCAGATCCCGTGGCAGAAATTCGTCAAGCAACATTCCAAGAAGGCCGTTTTGGGCGTTGGCCGCTTCACCGATCCGGAAAAGATGGCCGAGGTCATCCGAAACGGTGAACTCGACATCATCAGCTGCGCGCGCCCGTCGATCTCGGACCCGTTCCTGCCGCAGAAGATCGAGGAGGGCCGGATGGACGACGTGCGGACCTGTATCGGCTGCAACGTTTGCATCTCGCGTTGGGAGATCGGCGGACCGCCGATGATCTGCACCCAGAACGCCACCGCGGGCGAGGAGTATCGCCGCGGCTGGCACCCCGAGAAGTTCGAGAAGGCCGGGTCCGACGACACCATTCTGGTGATCGGCGCCGGTCCGGCGGGCGGCGAGGCGGCGCGGGTGCTGATGGAACGCGGCTATGTGGTCCATCTGGCCGACAGCGCCGACAAGGTGGGCGGCCACGTCAATACGGTGGTGACGCTGCCGGGGCTCGGCGAGTGGGGCTATCACCGCGACTATCGCGAAGTGCAGCTCGACAAGCTGGTCAAGAAGAACCGCGACAGCCAATTGGCGCTCGGCGGCAAGGCGCTGACGGCGGACGATGTCCTCACCTACGGCGCCGACAAGGTGATCCTCGCCACCGGCTCGTCCTGGTGCGGCGACGGCACCAACGCCCTCAGCCATGATCCGATTCCGGGCGTCGATTCCAGCAAGCCGAACCACGCGACACCGGAGCAGATCCTGGTCGACGGCAAGGCGGTCGGCAAGCGGGTCACGATCCTCAACGCGGATCCGTATTTCATGGGCCCGTCATTGGCCGAGATGCTGGCTGCCAAGGGCCACGAGGTGTCGGTGATCGATGGCGTCGGGTTCGGCAAATACATGCACTTCACGCTGGAGGCGCCGAACATGCACCGCCGCCTGCACGAGCTGCATGTCCGGGTCGTCGGCGACAGCTGGGTCACCAAGGTCGAGGACGGCCGGATTGAAATCTACAACATCTGGGGCGACGGCTCCCGGCGGGAGTATCGCGGCCCTGGGGTGATCCCGCGCGTGGAGAACCGAACCCACGAGTGGCACGAGTACGACACGCTGGTTCTGGTCACGGGGCGTCGATCGAACGATGGGCTGTTCCGCGAACTCAAGGCCCGCAAGGACGAGTGGGCCGCGAACGACATCAAGGGTGTCTACGTGGTCGGCGATGCCTGGGCGCCGAAGCTGATGGCCGATGCGACCTTCGACGGGCATCGCATCGCTCGCGAGATCGAGGAAGCCAATCCACAGCTTCCGCTTGCCTACAAGCGCGAAGCCTCGGTCTGGGGCTCGGCTTACCTGCCCGGCGGCGAGTACCGCCAGGAGTGGAAGCTCTAGAACGCTGCGAGGAAAGTCGGGGGGGGCGGGGGGCGGGCGGCCCCGACTCGCGACCCGCCCACCCGACCCTCGTCCGGGTCCGGAACGAGGCGTCCGGGATGCGCGATGTCCGACGATGGTTTCCGTGAGATCAGGAGGAGCGGCCACGATGATCAGCCCCGAACACGACCCGCGGGACGTGACGCGCATCCTGTTTCAGGATTTTCCGGTTTGGATGACCCTCGTCTTCTACGTCGCGGCCGTCGTGGCCATAGCCGCTTTCGTCTACGGCGTTTACGTCCAGGTCCGGAAATACCGCAGGGGCGTGCGTTCCGGCGCATGGTCGCCGTTCTGGCCGCGTTTTGCGCGGATGGTCGAGACGGTTCTTTCGCATCGCACGATTAAGCGGCGCGCGCGCCGGGCGGGCTCCGCGCACGCCCTGATCTTCTTCGGTTTCGTGCTGCTGTTCATCGGTACCAGCATCATCACGTTGGAATACGATATCATCGAACCGTTGACCGGGCTCAAATTCTGGTACGGCTCGTTCTACCTCATTTTCTCGCTGGTCCTGGACATTGCCGGTGTCGGGCTGATCGCCGGCCTTCTTTATATGATGTACCGGCGCAAGTGGCTGGCGCTTCCGAAACTGGATTACCGCCGCCCCGATCGCGCGCCCGACGAGCCCGACTACGACCGCGCGTCCTATCGCCGCGAGGACTGGGCGTTCCTTTGGACCCTTATCTTGATCGCCGCGACCGGCTTTTTGCTGGAGGCTTCCCGGCTGGTCTGGCTGCAGGGCGATCCGACGGTCTGGGATTACCGGTGGTGGTCGCCGGTCGGTGCCGTGACCGCCTCTATCCTGCAAGGGATCGGCCTCGGCCCCGAAGGCGGCGCGGGCTTTCGCATGGGGCTCTGGTGGACCCATGGCCTTCTCGCGCTCGCCTTCATCGGCCTCGTTCCATACACCAAGGTGCAGCACATCTTCACGGCCATGGGCGCGCTGATGGCGATCGATCCGGACGCCAAGCGTCGGCTGCCGACGGCGGATGTCGATCAGGACAAGATCGGCTTTTCCGAACTCGCCGACTTCTCGGACAAATATCTTCTGAACTTCGACGCCTGCACCAAATGCGGCCGCTGCCACGAGGCTTGCCCGGCAAACGCGTCGGGGTTTCCGCTATCGCCACGCGACATGGTGCTGAGCCTGCGGGAACTCGCGAACGATACGTTGTCGGGCGCGCGCATGCCCGCCGGCCCGATTCAAGTGATCGGCGACGGCATCAATCAGATCAGACCCGAGACCTTGTGGTCCTGTCGGACCTGCGGCGCCTGCACCGAGATCTGCCCGGTCGGTATCGAGCATCTGCCGATGATCGTCCAGATGCGCCGCGCCCTGATCGAGGAGGGCGAGTTCGATCCGATGCTGCAGACCACCTTGAAGAGCCTGCAGAAATCCGGCAACTCGCTGGGCGAATCCCGGCGCAAGCGGCCACGCTGGACGAAGTCTCTCGACTTCACCATCAAGGATGCCCGCGCCGAGCCGGTCGACGTGCTCTGGTATGTCGGCGACTACGCCTCGTTCGATCCACGCTCGCAGAAGGTGACGCTGGCCTTCGCCCGAATCCTCCATGCGGCGGGGGTCGATTTCGGTATTCTCTACGAGGACGAGCAGACCGCCGGCAACGACGTCCGCCGGGTGGGCGAGGAAGGCTTGTTCCAGGCGCTGGCCGAGGCGAATATCGCGCTTTTGAAGGAATGTGCGTTCACGTCGATCGTCACCACCGACCCGCACACCTTCAACACGATCAAGAACGAATATCCCGAATTCGGCGGGACTTATCGCATCGAGCACGCCAGCGCGATGCTGGAGCGGCTGATCCGCGAGGGTGTCGTGGCGACGCCGAAGACCTTGCCCTACAGGGTCACCTATCACGATCCATGCCATCTCGGCCGGCTCAACGACGGCGCCGAGCCGCCGCGTCAGGTGTTGTCGAAGCTCGGCGTCGAGCTGGTCGAGATGCGGCGGAGCAAGGACAATTCGTTCTGCTGCGGCGCGGGCGGCGGCCGCATCTGGCTCCCCGATCCACCGGAATTGAAGAAGCCGGCCGAACTCCGGGCCGCCGAAGCGGCCGAGATCGACGGGCTGGAAATCCTGGTGGTCAACTGCCCGAAGTGCCTGAACATGATGGAGGACGGCGTCAAGGGAACCGGAAACGAAAGCAATTTCCGGGTCATGGAATTGATCGAACTGGTCGCGGAGGCAATGGCGGATGACGTGTCCGGCGCCGATGTCGCGCAACAAGAACCGATCGGACAAGCATGACCCTCTGGTTCGGGACAGCGACGATGGTCGATGGCGACGCGTTACGGGCGTTGATCGATCGCCTGCTCGACGCGGGCGATCCCTACGCCGCGCTCGGTGCTTATCCGCATGCCGATGCGCGGGATCGGCAGGCTTTGGAGGCGGTGATCCTGGCGACGCCGCGGCTCAGGCTGACATTCGCCGCCGCGCCTTACGCGGCCGCCGATCTGCTCGAGCGAATCTCCGTCGACGCGAACGCCGCGATCCGGTTGCGGCTGGCGAAGAATCCCGCGACCCGGCCGTCGACGCTCGCGCGGCTGCTGGCGGACGATGCCTCGGACCGCATCCGGCGCTATGTCGCCGCGCATCCAAGAGCGGAGGCCGCGACGCTCGCCGTCCTTGCCGGTGATCCGTCGATCGCGGTGCGCCGGGCCGTGGCGGGCAATCCGAATGCGCCTTGCGACGTCCTTGCCCGACTGGTCGCCGCAGGCGATGGTCTGATCGACAGGAACGCGGCTCACGGCCCATTTGCCGATGCCGAGCTATTGCAGACGTTGTGGGCCACCGGCGATCGCAATGTACGGGCCGAGGTCGCCGCCCATCCGAACACCGCTCGCAGCCTTCTCGCAATGGCCGAGGCGAGTGCGGATGCGTTGATTCGGCGCAAGCTTGCCGCGAACCCTGGGCTCGGCGCGGCCATGCTGAACCGCCTTTTCGCCGATGACGACGAGAGGGTCCGCGCGGCGGCGGTTCGCAATTGCGTCATGTCGGGCGCGTTTCTTGACGATCCGCAGGATGAACCCTCGCCAAGGGTTCGCCGCATCGCCGCTCGGCGCGAGCGGCTTTCCGCCAAGGTCATGAGCCGGCTGGCCAGCGATCCCGACGCGTGGGTACGCCGGTGGATCGCGCGCAATCCGGCGGTTTGTGACGATCTTCTGCGCCGTCTGGCAGCCGACCCGGTGATGGAGGTGCGGCGCGGCGCGGCCCGCAATCCGTCCTGCCCCGGGCCGCTGCTGTCGGTTCTGGCATGCGACGCGGCGGCGTGGGTGCGCGCCGGCGTCGCTCTGCGCGAAGACGTGCCGGACGCGGCGATCGACCGGTTGCTGGAGGACGATGGCCCGGACGTTCTGGGTGCCCTGGGGCGCAACCCGCGGACACCGGCCTCCAAGCTCGAGGCCATCGCGTGCCACCCGGACAAGGACGTGCGCCGCGCCGTGGCGTTCAATCATGCGGCGCCTTGCGAGGTGGTCGCGCGTCTGGCCGAGGATCCCTATCCGCTGAACCGCGTCGTCCTTGCCAACCATCCGAAGCTGGGTCTCCGCCACATCGAGCGCCTGCTCGACGACCCCGAGCCGCAAGTCCGTTTCGCCGCTTCCGCGCGGCTGGCGCGGTTCTTTGCGGCGCCCCACACCATCGCAGGCGATCTGCACATCAACGCGTGAAAATGGAGCGAGGCCGTTGCCATGAAGATTCTGGTCCCCGTTAAACAGGTCGCCATTCTCGACGACGAATTCGAAATGCGCGACGATGGTCGCGATGTCGACGAGGACTTCTTCGAGAAAGACCTCAACGAGTTCGACCATTTCGCCGTCGAGGAGGCGCTCCTGATCAAGGAGGCCGCGGGTGAGGGGGGCGAGGTTGTCGTCGTCACCGTCGGCGATGCCGACGCCGACGACGCCCTGCGCACGGCCCTGGCCAAGGGCGCCGAACGCGGCATCCGGGTCTGGGACGACGGGCTCGCGGACGCCGACGGCATCGCGATCGCCAAGGTGCTGGCCAAGGTGGTCGAGCGCGAGGCGCCGGACATGGTGTTCACCGGCGCGCAATCATCGGATTTCGGCCACGCCACCACGGGTATTGCGCTCGCCGGCCTGCTGGGTTGGCCGCATGCGGCGGTGGTGTCGAAACTCGACTACGCGCCGGGGGCGGCTAGCGCGACCGTGCATCGTGAACTGGAGGGCGGGCTCGAAGAGATCATGACCGTGACGTGTCCCGCCGTTCTGTCGATCCAACTCGGTATCAACCAGCCGCGCTATGCCTCTTTGCGCGGCATCCGCCAGGCCAAGCAGAAGCCGGTGGACGAGCTTGGGCTCGGCGATCTCGGCCTTGGCGCCGGCGACATCGCGCCGGCTTCGCGCGTGCGGCGCATGTACGCCCCCGAGAAGGGCCAAGCCGAGATCATTACGGGATCGGCCGCCGAGCAGGCCGCGCGTCTGGCCGAGATCATCAAAGAACAGCGGGGGATGTGAGAAATGGCCGAGATTTTAGTCATTGCCGGGCAGCGCGACGGCTCGTTCGCCCCTGCCTCCCTTGAAGCGATCGCCGCGGCAAACAGCGTCAAGGGCGAGGCGGACACGCTCGCGGTCGCCATCCTTGCCGCTGATCCGAATGCCTTCGTCGGCGATCTTTCGGTCAGCGGCGTGGACGAGGTGATCGCGGTCAAGGCCGGCTCCAACGATTTTCATCCCGAGCTGTTGGAGGCGGTGATCGCCGTCCTGGCCGGGGCTCGTGAGCCCGCGCTGATCGCGGTCGCGCACAGCGTCGACGCATGGTCGTATGCGCCGGCCGCCGCCGCCAAGCTCGGCTTTGGCTTCGCCAGCGACGTGCAGGCGTTGCGATACGAGGACGGCGAGTTGGTCGCCACCCGCGCCGGCTACGCCGAAAAGGTGCTGGTCGATCTGGATTTCCCCGACAAGCAGACCGTTTTCGTCACCGTCCGAACCAATGTGTTCGATCCGGCGGGCGGATCCGGCTCGCCAACGGTGACGGCGATGGACGCGCCGGCCAGCGCCGTCTCGACGTCCCATGTCGGCTGGAAGGAACCCGAGAACGCCGGTGGGATCGACGTCCCGGGCGCGGAGTTCATTTTATCGATCGGCCGCGGGGTTGGCGACGAAGGCAATGTCGAGCAGTTCCTGGAACTGGCGGACCGGCTCGGCGCGACCCTCGGCTGCTCGCGACCGATCGCGGATAACGGCTGGCTGCCCAAGGCCCGCCAGGTGGGGCAGTCTGGACAGTTGGCGGCGAGTTGCCGGCTCTACATCGCGCTCGGCATATCGGGTTCGGTCCAGCACCAATGGGGCATGAAGCACGTCGAGACCATCGTGGCAGTGAATTCGGACCCGGAGGCGTCGATCTTCAGCATCGCCCGCTACGGCATCGTCGGCGACATGTTCGAGATCGCCGAAGAACTGGAAAACCATTTCTAGCGCACCGGACGGGCGGAAGACCCGCTGGACCACGCATCGAGACAAGCAAAGGGAGGAACATCAGATGACCAGACGGGTTTCCGCACTCGAATCCGAACACCGTGCGCTGGGCGCCGGGCTTGATGACTGGAACGGCATGGACGTGGCATGGAGTTACGCTACCTCGACCGAGGACGAGCACGATGCCGTGCGCGAGGCGGCCGGCCTGTTCGACGTATCCGGGCTCAAGAAGATCTGGATTACCGGCCCTGACGCGCTCGCGGTGGTTGACCGCATCGCTACCCGCGACATGACCAAGATCGGCAAGGGCAGATCAGCCTATTGTCCCGTGCTGACCGATGCCGGGACGATCTGCGACGACACCATCATTTTCCACGTCGACGACAACAAATATCTCTTCGTTCACGGCGCCGGTCAGAGCGCCACACGGCTCGAGGAAGCAGGGCGCGGGCGGAACGCCGACATTCGCTTCGACGACGCATTGCACGATATTTCGCTCCAGGGGCAGAAAGCCCTGGGGCTGCTCGATGCCCACACGCCGGTCGACCTGGATAAACTCGATTATTTCCATCAGGTCGAGACCACGCTGTTCGGGCGCAGCGCGATCCTATCGCGGACCGGATATTCGGGCGAGCGGGGATATGAGATTTTCACCGATCAGAGCGACGTCGGGCATCTGTGGCAGAGCATTCTCGATGCGGGGCAGTCGGACGGCGTCATGGCCTGTTCGTTCAACTGCCTGGACAAGATCCGCATCGAGGCGGCGCTGCTGTTCTATCCCTACGACATGAGCGAGGTGAACACCCCTTGGGAGGTGGGGCTCAACTGGTCGATCTCGCGCAAGAAGCCCGACTTCATGGGCCGGGAGGCGCTGTTTGCCGCCGAGGGCAAGGAGAAAGTGAAGTTCGCCGGCGTTTCCTGCACCTCGACGACCGAAGTTCTGGAGGCCGGCGCCAAACTGCTTCTCGACGGCGAAGCGGTCGGCGTTGTCAACAGCCCCGCTTATTCGCACCGGATGAAGAAGTCTCTGGCGCTGGTCCACCTGCGGCCGGACGTGGCGGTGGGGACCGTTCTCCAGCTTGCTGGGGACCAGCAATCGCATGACGTGACGGTCGAGCCGGTGCCATTCTTCGATCCGAAAAAGACGCGCACGCACAGCTGAGGCATCTCCCACGGCGACGACCAACCGGCTCCCGGTTCGCCGGCCTCGGCTTTGCGGCATCGTTCCAAAAATGGGGACTCGGGTTTTGGACGAAACGATGCTGCTGTCTCAAAGCCGACAGCGTCTGCAAGGCGCCTGACAGAGGCGCGGCGCTGTCGGCGCTGTAGCGGCAAGAAAGGTGACGAATGACCGCGACCTGGGCCGCCCCCGCACCATCCACCCTTCGGGCGTCCGTCGCGGTTGCCCTTTCGGCGCTGGTCTGGGGGTGCTGGTGGATCCCGCTGCGGGTGATCGACGGCTATGGCCTGAAGGGGGATTGGACCAGCGTTGCCGTTCTCGGCCTCGCGGCACTGTGCCTGACGCCGTTCATCCTCGGTCGCTCCGGCCGTCTGCTGCGGGCGGGTGCGATGGTCTGGGGGACCGGTGTGTTTTTCGGCGCCATGTTCGCGACCTATCAACACGGGTTGATTACCGCCGACATCGTTCGTGTGACCCTTCTGTTCTACCTCGCGCCGGTCTGGGGCACGGTGTTGGGGGTCGTGTTTCTCGACAAACGGCTTTCGTTGCTCCGCGTCCTGGTGATCGCCCTCGGCTTTGCGGGCGCCATGGTGATCCTCGACTTCAGGGCCGGCGTGCCGTCGCCGCGGGGGCTTGGGGAATGGATGGGCCTGGCCTCCGGGATCGTGTTCGCTATCGGCGCAACCTTCGCCCATAAGGTGGTGGGCGAATACGAGATGGAGAAAACCTGGCTGAGCCTGGTTTTCGGCGCCTTGCTGTCGCTCGTGTTCGCATTGTTGAATCCTACATCCGCGATGCCCTCCACCGACCAGGTATTCGCCGCGGCGCCGTTCACCCTCGGCGTCGTGGTCGTTGTTCTGATCCCGATCACGTGGACCATGGTCTGGGGCGCGCAAAAGCTGGATCCGGGGCGCATCGCGCTCTTGCTGATGCTCGAGGTCGTGGCGGCGTCGATCACCGCCGCGCTGCTGGCTGGTGAACCCTACGGGATCGAGAAATTGATCGGCACGGGCATGATCCTGACCGCCGGTGCCGTCGATGCGCTGGCGGAGCGGAAGGCCTGACCAAGGGCCGGGACGGCATTCGCTGCGTCCAGCGTCACCGATCGCGGACCGGATTTTCCGAAGCGGCTTTCGTCAGGGCATCGGGTCGGCGCTGCTGGTCGGCCAGTCCGGCACGAAGCCGAGGATCTCGGTCTCTGGATGAAGGCTCGGGTTGAACAGCTTGTTATGCCACCAGGTGGCCTCGTAGAGCGGATTTCGCCGCCCAAGCGGCAGGACTTTGCACAGGAGGTCGTAGCGTTGCGCATAGGCCTCGAAGGTCAACGTGCAGCGCCCGCCGGCGCGGAGCGTCGCGGCACCGGGTGAGTTCGGCGGGAAGGTCGCGGTCAGGATGTCGCAGAACTCCCGCGGCTTCTGGTAATAGACGGCAGAAAAATAGCGCAGCGCCTGTTCGCGCTGCTCCGCGGGGTCGTTCGTCTTCCTGGCCATGTGCAGCAGTTCGGAGGTCTTGGAATAGGCCGGTGCCTTGGACAGCACCGTGATGATGTGCCCGAGTTTTTCATGCTCGCCCTCCAGCCTCACCGAGGGAGTGATCGCGGCGTCCGGACGGCCGGCATTGTTGCGCATTGCGAGCTGTCGGACGCGGCACTGCCAACGCAAGAACGCGTGCTGAAGGGGGTTCGGCGCGGCCTCGATCCCGTCGTCGTGTAGCGGTCTGTTCACGTCTTTTTCTCCCGCGTTTCAAGACTGCCCCGTTTGTATCCCTTCCCCGAACCGTTTCGGGGAAGGGATGGTCGCTATAGCTGGAAGATCTGATTGGCGACGATCACGATGACGACTCCGGCCGCCAGGGCGAGGTAGGGCTTCATTCCGGCCCGACGGATCGAAAGATCGCGTGAGTCGATGTGCAGATCCTCCAGCATCCGCGCCGGGAATTTGCCGCCGTCCTGGATGTAGTGGCGGTAAGCGAACACCGGCAGGATCAGCGCGGCCGCGATGATGCCAGCCATCAGCGTACCTTCGCCCCAGACATTCGCGCCCGCGCCGAGGAGCAGTGCGTTCACGAAGCTGAGCGCCACGCCGATCGCCATGATCGGCGTCGGGCAGCGCCATGGCCGCGGTGTTTCGGCGTTGTCGATCCGGTGGATCCACCCTGCGTTCAGGTTGAGGAAGTTGAAGATCAGATAGCAGCAGTTAGATACGGCCAGCACGAACAGATAATCCGACATCAACAACAGTATGAGGTTGAAGCAGAAATCCGTCCACATTGCCCGGGTCGGGGCGCCGTGGGTGTTCACACGGCTGAGATAGCGCGGCAGCCACCCATCCACCGAACCCTGGTAGAGCGTCCGTGAAGATCCCGCCATGGAGGTCATCACCGCCAGCAAGAGGGCGAGGATGAGCATGATGACCATCAGCGAGTAGACGAACGAGCCGCCGCCGACCATCCCGGCCATTGCGCCCGCGACGGCGGAGCCATCGACGATACCGTCCTGCAACATGCCCTCGACGCCGAGCACCCCCTGGAAAGTCAGCGGGACCAGCGAGAAGATGACGAGGCACAAAATGCCGGCGGAGAGGATCGCCTTGCTGGTGTCGGTCCCCGGATTCTTGAACTCGGACGTATAACAGATCGCCGTCTCGAAGGCGTAGGCCGACCAGGCCGCGATGAACAGCCCACCCAGAAACAACGTCCAGCCCGGGATATTCCATGTACCGGCAACGACATTGCCGGCGTCATCGAAGGCGAGGGGCTTGAGCGGCAGAAGGTTTTCGCTCAGCACGTCCCCCGTCAGCAGCGGCACGATCCCCACGATCAGCAACGGGATCACCACCGCCAATCCAACCACCATCTGGAAGCGGGCGGCCCGCAAGACGCCGCCGTGCTGAATGCCGAAGACAACCAGCAAGATGGCCGCGCCGATGACAAAGGTCGCGTCGATTCTGAGACTGAGGCCCTGCTTCAGCGAGTCGAGGTTCAAAAGGGTGATTTCCCAGCTGCGGATCGCGGAGTCCGCCTCGAAGAAAACGGTCAGGATATAACCTGCGGCGAGCCCGCCGCCGATAGCCAGCACCGGTGTCCAGGCTAGCCAGTTGCACCAGACCGAGAGCGGAGCGATCACCTTGCCGTAACGGACCCAGGCGGCCGCGCCATAGACCGATGCGCCGCCGCTCTTGCTTGGAAACAGGCCGGCGATCTCGGCGTAGATAAAGGCCTGGATGAAGCCGAACGTGACCGACAGGATCCAGACGACCCATGACGGATTGCCGATCGTGGCCGCGATTCCGCCGATCGAGAACAGCAGCAGAGCCGGAACACCGCTGGCGAGCCAGAACGCGTCCTTCCAGCCGATACTGCGGTGAAGGCCTTGCTCGTCAACTGTTGGAGCACTCAACGCTACTGATTGATCCGAAGACATGGTTCCCCTCCCTTATCTATGCAGGTGCGCCGGTTTCCTCCCCGGATCTCTGACCCGGTGATACCGACGCGCTCGTCCTCCGTGACCGACCTCCCGTGGCGTTATCTCCGCTTCTTTAGGGGTTCGTCGGTCACCTCTTCCGTACCGCCAGGGCTCGCGGCCGGCCTGTACGATCTGTCATGGGAAAGGCTGGGAATCCGGCCGCGCGTGGCGGCGACCTGATCGAGGTCTATGGTCGCGTGCACGACGCCGGGAATGTCGCCTCCATCCGCGACGACTTCGCCCCATGGATCGACGACCAGCGAGTGTCCGTAGCTTTCGCCACCGCCCTCGACCGGGCCGATCGCGCAAGGGGCGACGATGAAGACACCGTTCTCGATCGCTCTGGCCCGGTTGAGCACATGCCAATGCGCTTCGCCCGTGCGTTTGGTGAAGGCGGCCGGGACCACGATGATTTCTGCCCCGGCCCGCGCGAGATCGCGGAAGAGGGTCGGGAAGCGCAGATCGTAGCAGATCGTGTGGCCGATCATCCCATAAGGCGTTTCGGTCAGGACCGCTTCGTTACCGGGGGAAATACGTTCACTCTCCCGATAGGCCTCGGTTTCCGAAAGCTGGACATCGAAGAGATGGATCTTGTCGTAACGGCTTTTGATCGTGCCGGTGTCGTCGATCATGAGACTTCGGTTGAGGAACTTGCCGGCGGCATCGGATACGGCCACCGATCCGACCATGATCCAGACCTTCCGCGCCCGCGCAAAGACCTTCAGTTCCTGCAGGACGGGGTGGTCCGCCTCCGGCTCGGCGGGCGGCGCGAGAAAACGGCCTTCGGTGCGCAGGCCGCCGCAGTATTCCGGCAGGAGGAGCATCTGCGCACCAGCGCTGACCGCGGCATCCGCCAACGTCAGTGCCTCCGACAGCGCGGACGAAAAATCCGCTCTCGGCCGGGTCTGGAGGCAGGCGAGGTTCAGCGACCGTGCCATTGCATCAGAACTTGGTATACGCTTGCCGAAGCGTTGCCAGCGGGTGCCGATCCGACATCTGGAACTTGATGAGAAGTTCCCGCGCGATCATGTCCCGGTCCTGCTGGTTATTCGGCAGCTCGATGGAGTCGGGCACTCTCACCCAACCGTTGATGTTACGGTCGAAAACGGCGGGCTTTCCTTCCTCGTAGCCCATGTGGATGTCCTCGAGCCAGTTGAGGTCATCCCATCCCATCACCTCCATGTATTTTTGTAAGAAAGGGGTGATGTGATTGTAATCGGGAACCAGATTGACATCGTATCGGTAGCCGATGTGCTGTCCAATTTCCTTTTCACGATCGGTCTCCAGACCTGCGGAATCCTTAAGGAATTGATCGACATCCTTGATTTCGGAGCCGCGGTATTGTGTTCCGGCCATTCGGTCTCTCCTCAGAGATGGTGATAATCTTCGACGCCAGGCGTATAATTCGTACCAGCAAGCGGCACGCCCGCCATGGCGGATGCTTCCATCGTGAGCGCGGCCAGATCCTCCGGCTCAAGGCTGTGGACGTTGGTCTTGCCACAGGCGCGGGCAAACAGCTGCGCCTCGATGGTCAGCGTGTGCAGGAAGTTGTAAACGCGCTCCGCCGCCTCGTCCGGGTCGAGCCGCGCGCGCAAGAGCGGGTCCTGTGTCGCGACGCCAACCGGACAGCGACCGGTGTGGCAATGGTAGCAGGAGCCCGGTTCAACGCCGATCTCCTCCTGATAATTCGCCTCGGGGATGTCCTTGTTGCAATTCAGGGCCATCATCGCGGAATGGCCGATCGCGATGGCGTCGGCGCCGAGCGCGATGGCCTTCGCCACGTCCGCCCCGTTCCGGATGCCGCCAGCATAGATCAAGGTGATCTCGCCCCGCTTGCCCAGGTCATCGATGGCCCGGCGCGCCTGACGGATCGCGGCGATGCCGGGCACGCCGGTCTCCTCCGTTGCCAGATGCGGTCCGGCGCCGGTACTGCCCTCCATGCCGTCGATGTAGATGGAGTCCGGATCGCATTTCACCGCCATCCGCACGTCGTCATAGACCCGCGCGGCGCCGAGCTTGAGTTGGATCGGAATCTGCCAGTCGGTCGCCTCGCGGATTTCGTTGATCTTGAGCGCGAGGTCGTCTGGTCCCAGCCAGTCCGGATGTCGAGCCGGCGAGCGCTGGTCGATGCCGGCGGGAAGCGATCGCATCTCCGCCACCTGATCGGTCACCTTCTGGCCCATCAGGTGTCCGCCGAGGCCGACCTTGCAGCCCTGGCCGATGAAGAACTCGCAGCCGTCGGCCAGCACCAGATGGTGCGGATTGAAGCCGTAGCGGGATTGAATGCACTGGTAGAACCACTTGGACGAATAGCGTCGCTCGTCCGGGATCATTCCCCCTTCGCCCGAACAGGTGGCGGTTCCCGCCATCGTCGCGCCGCGGGCGAGGGCGGTCTTGGCCTCGTAGCTGAGCGCGCCGAAGCTCATGCCGGTTATATAGATCGGGATGTCCAGATCGATCGGGCGCTTGGCGCGCGGACCGATCACCGTTCTGGTTTCGCATTTTTCGCGATAACCCTCGATGACGAAACGCGTCAGCGTGCCGGGCAGGAAGGTCAGGTCGTCCCAATGCGGGATTTTCTTGAATAGCGAGAATCCCCGCATCCGATACCGGCCAAGCTCGGACTTGATATGGATATCGTCGATCACGTGCGGCGGGAAAACGAATGACTTTCCCAACCGATACACGTCACGGTCCACCGGAGTTTTCTTCGGCATGCGCCCATCGTCCATTTCGGTAATCCTTCCCCCGTTAGAGGATGAGTTTTTTCTCGGCGGGCTCCAGATTGTCGTAATTCCAGAGCTGCTTACCCGCGACGATCTTGGTGAAGTGGTCGACGCCCTTCTCGGGCATCAACTCGTACTGGGTGAGCTTTCGGGTCAGCCAGGCCTTGTCGAGGTCGGTCAGCGCCGCCGGCACCGCGTCGACGCCGAACGATTGAATCTTGCCGCCCACATAGATCGTGCCATCATACATGGAGTCGCCGAGATTCTTGCCGGCGTTGCCGCAAACCACCATTCGGCCGCGCTGCATCATGAAGCCGGAAAATGCCCCGGTATCGCCTCCAACGATGATCGTGCCGCCCTTCATGTCGATGCCCGTCCGCGAGCCGACGGAGCCCTTGCAGACCAGATCGCCGCCGCGGATCGCCGCGCCGAAGGTCGAGCCGGCGTTCTTCTCGATCACTATGATGCCGGACATCATGTTCTCGCCGCAGGACCAGCCGACCCGGCCGTTGATCCTCACGGTCGGCCCGTCGATCAGGCCGACGCCGAAATAGCCCAGAGAACCCTCGACGATCAGGTTGAGCTTGTTGAGGATACCAACGCCCAGAGCGTGCTTGCCGCGCGGGTTCTGGATAACGATGCTGCCGTAACCCTCGCTCATCAGATCGCGGATCCGGTTATTGACCTGCGTGGCGGTCAAATTGTCGGTGTCCAACTCCGTCCGCTTGTTGAAATCCACGTCAGGAGCCCACGGGTAGGTGAAGCGCTCGGCCTCGTCCTCGTCGAACTCGATCAGCATGGTGCGACCGTTGAGTTGCTCGGTCGTCATCCCGAGCGCGATGGCCCGCTCCTCTTGGGTCATTTCCTTGAGTTCGGCATCCATCATGCTTGCCATACCCGTACCTCCTCATCGTAGGGGTCGTAGGTGTCGATTTCCTGGGGAAGGATCGCGCGTATGGCGACCTCCTCCGACGCCATGGCGATCAGATCGTCGCTCTCGTAGAGAACGAGCGGCTTGGCAGCCATCGTGTCCTTGGCCATGCCCAGCTGGTTTTTTGTCGCCACCAGGTAGGTGAAGACACCGTCGATCTCTCCGATCGACCGGCGGAGGCTTTCCTCGAGTTCGACGCCGTTCGCCAGGTTGTGGGCGGTGTAGACCGCCAGCAATTCGCTGTCGCAGTCGGAGGTGAAGCGGTGGCCTTTGCGTTCCATCTGGCGGCGCATGATCCAGTAGTTGGTGATCTGGCCGTTATGGACGACGGCAACGTCGTTGTAGGGGAAGGCCCAGTAGGGATGGGCCGAGCGGATATCGACGTCCGACTCCGTGGCCATCCGCGTATGGCCGATGCCGTGCGTGCCGGTGAACCCGCCGAGCTGGTACTGGTTGGAAACGTCGGTGGCGTCGCCCAAATCCTTGATCAGCTCCAGCGAATTGCCGAGGCTGAGAATTTCCACGCCCTCGACATCCTCGATGTAGCGGGCGAGCTCTTCGGTATCGCCGTCATGACTGATGACGAAACGATAGGCGTACTCGGTCGCCTTCTTGCGATCCTTCACCTCCACGTCGTGCTCGGCAAGCCGGCTCTCGATTTCCTCCAGCCGCTCCGCTAGTTTGGCGCCAATACGATAACCGACGGCGTCGATCTCTTCTTTTTCGGCGAGCTTGAAGCGCAGGATGTAGTCGCCCGGATTGGGCTCGCCATAGACGGCAAAACCGGTTGAATCCGGCCCTCGATGCTTCAGGGCCTGCAGCATCGAGGTCATCTCGGCGCCAACATTGGAGTTCTTGCCTCGATAAATGAGGCCAGCAATTCCGCACATGCTAACTGTTCCTCCCGCAAATATTTCGAGGCGTTCGCAGCCCCATGCCGACTTGTCTCGCCGCCCGTCTCACGGCAGGTAATCGAGATAGGTGTCAGCGTCCCAGTCCGTGGTGGTGTGCATGAAGCGTTCCCACTCGTCCCGCTTGTATTCGTCGTAGAGGCGGTACATCTCGCCGGGCATGGCCGACTTGATCACGTCGTCCTCGGCCAGCGCCGCGAGCGCGTCGCCAAGCGACATCGGCAGTTTCTGAACCTGCTTGCCCGCCTCCATCGCGGCGTAGATGTTGCGCTCTTCCGGCTTGCCGCAGTCGATCTTGTTGGTCAGCCCGTCGTCCACTGCCATCAGGATCCCGGCGGCCATCAGGTAGGGATTGACCATCGAGTCGACCGAGCGGAATTCGAAACGTCCTGGCGCCGAGATGCGCAGGCCGGTGGTGCGGTTCTGGTATCCCCAGTCCTTGAAGATCGGGGCCCAGAAACCGGTGTCCCACAGGCGCCGGTAGGAATTGACGGTCGAGCAACCGATCGCGGTCAGCGCGTCGAGATGCTTGACGATGCCGCCAACCGCGTGCTGGCCGACCACGCCCGGCATCTGCGGGTCGTCGCCCTCCGGCATGAACGTGTTGTCCCCGCCCTTCTGGTAGGCGAAAACCGCATCCATCGCGGCCCGTTTTTTCTGTCCGAGCTTTGGATGCTCGTCCTCGCCGCCGCGCCAGAGCGAAATGTTGTGGTGGCAGCCATTGGCCGAGACGCCCATGAACGGCTTGGCCATGAAGCAGGCGATCAGGTTGAATTCGCGCGCGACCTGGGCGCAGATCTGCCGATAGGTGGTCAGCCGGTCGGCGTTCCTGAGGCAGTCGTCGAAGGCGAAGTTCAGCTCCAGTTGACCCGGCGCATCCTCATGGTCGCCCTGGATGATGTCGAGGCCCATCGCACGGCTGTATTCGATCACCTTCATATAGACTGGACGCAGGCTTTCGAACTGGTCGATGTGATAGCAATAGGGGTTGGAGAAGCCGCCGGCGGGCTTGCCGTTCTCGTCCTTCTTCAGCCACATCATCTCCGGTTCGGTTCCAGCGCGCAGGTGCAACCCGTGCTTGTTCTCGAATTCCTGATGGATTCGGCGAAGATTGCCGCGGCAATCCGAGGTGAGGAACGCGCCGGGGTTTTCCCGTTCCTCGCGGTTGCGGAACAGCGTGCACCATACGCGCGCTACCCGTTTGTCCCACGGCAGTTGGCAAAATGTTTCGGGCTCTGGAATACCGACAAGCTCGGCCGCTTCGGGGCCGTAGCCCATATATTCGCCGTGCCGGTTGAGGAAGAGATTGACGGTGGCGCCGTAGACGAGCTGAAAGCCCTTCCCCGATATGCTTTCCCAGTGGTCCGCCGGGATACCCTTGCCGCAAATCCGCCCGGTAATCGAGACGAACTGAAGATAGAGATACTCAATTCCCAGATCGTCGATCTTCTTGCGGACTTCCTTGACGAGCGCGTCGCGACCATCGGCCTCGACGATGCGCTCCATGTCCGTCTTGCCGAACTTTGCGTCCATTTTGTTCACGTTCGCGCTCCCTGTTTTCAGCGGAACGTTCAAAGAGGCCCGCCTTTGTGTGCTTCTGTTCGCGTCCCGATCAACTCCAGGGGAAGGGGCTGTGAGAAGTGGGGTGCAGCTCGCCTTTTTCGAAGCGGTCGAAGCGGAACGGCTTCAGCAGTTCCTGCTCCTCGCCCATCACCTCGTCGGCGATCAGTCGTCCGACGCCGAGCATCTTGTAGCCGTGGTTGCTGTCCGCGATGACGGTCGCGTTTTCGTTGAAGTGGTCGAAGACCGGAAAGGAGTCCGGGGTGAAGCATCCGATCCCGCCGGATGGCTCCCGGTGATATTTGGGCATCATGCCTTCGAAGCGTTTGTGGCAATGGGCGAGGGCGGAGACCCACATATGCGCGAACGCCGGTCCGGAGACGAATTCGGGACTGTCCGGCCCATAGGGGTCGATCTGTACCTCGTCGACGGGAGTATCGACCTTGTAGGGCGCCGCGCCGCCCTGCACGCCGCCGAAATGCCAGTCCGGCTTGTAGTAGATGCCCCACATCTTGTCGGTGATCGTGGAGCCGTCCACGTCCGAGATCAGCGGCGCGTCCGTGTCGACATGGATCACTGGCGGCATCTTGCCGCCATTGGTCAACAGCATCCCCGGGTCGACCCGAAGCAGCCCTTCCTCGAGTTGCCAGAACCGCCACATGTCGATGCCTTCGCGGACGTTCCCCTTCAGATCCTTGACGGTTATCTGCTTCGGCAGACCAAGCATGTCCCAGAAGTTTCGCACCCAGGGGCCCGCCCCGATGATGACGCGGTCGCAGCGGATGGGACCCTTGTCCGTCTCCACCGCACGGACCGCCTTCGAACCATTGTCGCTGACGAAGCCCTTGACCTCGACGCCGGTGATAATCCGGACGCCCAGATCCTCGGCCTTCTTTGCCAGGCCGTAGATCGATGTCGTGTTGTTGGCGTAGCCGCCGCGCTTTTCATGCAGGACGGAAGTGATCGCCTGGGCCTGCCAGTCGTCGAACAGGCCGCGCATGTAGCTCGTGGCGGCGTTGGCACCTTCGATGAAGACGCTCTCATAGCCGATCGCCTGCTGCTCCGCGAAAATCTGCGCCACATCGTCGCGCATCGCCTCACAGGAAATCTGCATATAACCGACGGGATGGTAGCTGAATGCCTCCGGATCGCTTTCCCAGACACCCACCGAATGGGCCATCAGGTTGCGCATGGCAGGCTGGAAGTAATTGTTTCGCACCACGCCGCAGGCAATGCCCGAAGCGCCCGCCGCGATCCCTGACTTGTCCAGAACGATGATGCGGCCTTCGACCGTTTCGTTCCTTTCGGTCAGGCGCTCGGCCAGCCGCCAGGCGGTGGCCAAGCCGTGAATGCCGGCGCCAACAACGACGAATTCCGCATATTCGGGAAATGCCACGATCCAGCTCCAGTCGGCATCAAGTGATTGAGCGCTACTTAACTGACGTCGGAGTTTCAGTGAGTTTGATCCGAAATGCAACCCATTTTGATCCGATTGTTGAAATAATTTGCCAATATGCATTTATTGGCATAAATTTGGACTAGAAAACGAAAATTCGGAGTCGTCCTGATCATGGCAAATCAAATTGGCTCAGCCGAAGTTGCCGCCCTCCTGCGGCGTGAGATTCAGAGTGGAATCCGCGCGCCGAAGGATCGATTGCCGCCTGAGCGGACAATGGCTGAAACCTTCGGGGTCGCCCGCGGAACGGTGCGCGAAGCCCTCAATCGTCTGGCAGAGGAGGGGCTGGTCGAGGTACGCCCCGGAAGCGGAACATATGTGGCATTCGAGGCGAAGGAGGAAGCCAATCCGGTGGTCGAGAACGCGAGGCCGCTCGAATTGATCGATGCGCGTTTCGCGCTGGAGCCGCATATCTGCCGCCTCGCGGTCCTGCATGCCCGAATGCAGGATCTGGAAGAGATGGAAGAGCTTCTCTCCAAGATGGAAGCCCGCGTCTCCGACCCCGTCGCCTTCTCGGCCGCGGACCGGGATTTTCATGTCCGCCTGGCGCATATTACGGGCAATTCCCTGTTGATCTGGATCGTCGGTCAGATCAACTCCGTGCGAAATCAGGAGCAGTGGCTGCAGATGCGTCAACTCACACTCGATGAAAGCACGATCGCGCAATACAACGTTCAGCACCGCCAGATCGTCGATGCAATTCGTTCGCGCGAGCCGGAGCGGGCGGCGACCTTAATGAAGCAACATCTCGAAACAGCGCGGCTCTCGCTCACCCGAGCCGCCGCGACTTAGAGGCCGTTTCGAAACCCTGCCAAGACCAGCCTCCATGGTTCACCCGGGACGCCCAAACCCGCGGAAATCGGGTATCATGTCATTGCGGAGCGNCTTAGAGGCCGTTTCGAAACCCTGCCAAGACCAGCCTCCATGGTTCACCCGGGACGCCCAAACCCGCGGAAATCGGGTATCATGTCATTGCGGAGCGACCATCCGAGGGGCCTTTGAACCCGCCGCAGTGAGTTTCGAAACGGACTCTTAAGCGTTCGCGGCGGCTTGCAGCCAGTTGATGTAGAGCCGTTCGGCGATTTGATTGAACGCCGCCATTTCCCCATCGCAATTCGCTATCAGCCGGGCGCCGCCGCCCGGCCCGAGCGCCGCCTCGAGTTCGCTTTCATAGGCTGGCACCGCGGACCAGTTTCGAGCCGTATCCCGCTCTGTTTCCGCATGAAACTGGAGGGAATAAGCCCGTGGCCCCCACTGCATAGCCTGCACCGCGCAGGCTGGCGAAGTGGCGAGGCATTTGGCGCCGCGGGGCATTTGCTTCACCTCGGCACCGTGCCACTGAAGAGCCCGGAACCGTTCGGGAACGCCATCGAAGAAAATCCCCGTGGCGCCGCCTTCAGTCAACTGCACTTCGCCGATGCCGACTTCCGCCGTCTCGGCGGGGCCACAGGCGCCGCCAAGCGCTTCCGCCAGGAGTTGATGGCCGAGACAGATGCCCAGGAACGGCATGCCGTGGCCTTCGACCGCCTCGCGTATCAGGGCCTTTTCCGCGCGGAGCCAAGGGTAAGTGTCCTCTTCCCAGACATTCATCACGCCGCCCATGACCCAGAGCGCGTCGAATTCGTCGAACGGCGGCGGATCGTCCCCTTCCTGAAGCTGGATGGCGCGCTATTGGTGCCCGTCCTCTTCCAGAAAGGCGCGAAAGGCACCGGGATGTTCCATGCGCTCATGCTGCAGCACCAGTACTCTCATCGGGTTCCCTCCCTTTGGGCGTACCATTCGGCTTCTGCCGAGTTCTGGTCTTCCCGAAAAACAATCACTTACCACCCGCCAAACCGGCTTGCTTGTCGGGTCACCTGCATAACATCATGTGCAACATGGCGGTTGAAGTGGCGATCTTGCAGCATCTCACCAAACGCAATGGCGTTTGGCGGTATGTCCAGCGCGTGCCCGAGGGCGTCCGTGATGTCTTCCCTTTCACTGGGACAATAATCCCTGCGAACCAAGGTGGAACGACGTGCTCGCGAGGCTGCCGGTAGCGTCCGGAAGTGGTGGAAATTCCTCGCCCAGATTGGGTGTTAGACTAAGGAGGTGGCCCTCGATGTGGTCGGATACGGTGGAGTTTGCGGACTTCAACCTGGCCGACACGGAGACCCCGATGACCGCGACGACCATGCCGCTGATCGAGCTTCTTCGGAAGCATGACGAGGGAGATTTTCTGCGCGCCGTGAGCGAAGCTGTCCTCTAGCTTTTGATGAGACACGATGTCGAGGGCCAGATCGGCGCCGGACGGCACGAGCGGTCCGATGGCCGGGGGACCTATCGTACCCGCGATTGATCTGCACCTCGCCTCGGTCGTCGATCCACGGCACTCGGAAGATGACCTGGCGCTCGGGTTCACAAATCCGTTCGATCCGCGCCTCGTCAGCATATTCGGGATGTTTCGAGACGACGGGGCCGAGACTTTCCAACACTTCGTGGACGGACTAATGGAACTCCTGTTCACCGGCGTTGCGGTGCAGGACCATGCTCAGGATCGGTTGCAGCTTTTCATCAATTGCGTTCATGCATTGTCATTCGGGAATGGACGGTCAACGTTTCGAACTCCTTGGGGGGCTGATGAGAGTTCTGCAGGCGTGTTTTCCGTCCGGACCACGTGTCGGCACGATCCCGTTTACGGCCCACCAGCGGACCGCCAACTTCCATGAGGATGGTTCGTCCGCGGGCCCGCTGCTCGGATGCGGAA
>NZ_JAZHLJ010000048.1:0-30333 GCF_036549495.1 Aurantimonas sp. C2-5-R2 | reverse complement strand
GCTTTTGAGACGCGTTGCGGTCGGCGATGATCGCCTCCAGCCGCTGGCGATCTCCGTTTCCAAGGGTAATCGATATTCCATCGCGCATACGCCAGTTTCCCACGCGCCAGACCAGAGGGGAATCCTCAAAAGGACTCTTCCGTCTCGGCTGATCCACTAGGCCTGGTCCGCAGGCGACAAGGTCTATTGGGACAACACCAACAAGGAAGCCACCAAGACCGCCACGGCGAATACGCGGATTGGCGTGGCTTCCGAAGCCGTCGCGGGCGGCGCGGGTGACATCATCGGTCGGGTGCGCCTGAACGGCAGTTTCTGATGACGGCGTTTACCGCCGCCATCGACATGTTGTTCGCCGATCCGAACATCGGGCGGGAGGCGGTCTACATCGCAGATGGCGGTGCGCCCGTACTGGTGCGCGTCGTCCCCCGGCAGGCCGATGCGATCACTGATTTCGGCGATGCGCGGCTCTGGTCCGAGACCACCCGTATTGACCTACGCGTGGCCGAAGTTGCAGCCCCGCGACCGGGCGACCGGATCAAGATCGATGGCTGCCGGCGCGTGCTCAGTTCACTTGAACCGGTTCATCGCGCTCTTGAAGGAGTTTGAGAGGTTGTCCCAGGCTGCCAGAAAGCCCTTGCGCATATCGTCCCAGGCGGAGTCCGAGGCCTGCTGCGCCTGCTTCATCTTCGCCTGGCCCTCATCGCGTTGCTTTCGCAGCTCCGCAAGTTGCTTCTCATACTCGATCTTCGCATCGGCCTGCGCCACACTGGCACTGGCCTGCAGCTTGTCGATCTCTGCGTTCCACTCATCGATCTTCGCCTTCATCTTCTCGACATACACATCGCGATCGCTCATCGCCTTCCTCCCCGGTGTTGCGGTTGACATCGTCGCACTTAGTGGCCGGAAAAAGAACGTGGTGACGACATGAGGCTGAAGCTCGACATCGATCCTGACATCGTGGTCATGATGGCGGCCGAGGTCGCGGCGGGCGAACGCGCGGTGACGGCTGCCATGCGCGAGGCCGGGACCGGGCTGAAGACCGCCTGGCGCGCAGATCACCGGTGCGGGGCTCGGGCGGCGGCTTGCGAACTCGATCCGCAGTCAGAACTTCCCGAGGTCGGGCGAGAGCCTGGATGCCGCAGCGCTGGTCTGGTCGAAGGCGCCAGTGGTCATCGGCGCGCATGACACCGGTCCGCTGATCCGCTCGAAGGATGGATTTTGGCTGGCGATCCCGACGCCTGCGGCGGGTAAAGTCCCTCCGCGGCGGCCGGATCACGCCCGGCGAATGGGAACGGCGGCGCGGTCTGCGCCTGCGCTTCGTCTATCGCCGCACGGGGCCGAGCCTGCTGGTGGCGGAGGGGCGGCTGAACACGAAAGGTCAGGCGGTAGTGTCGCGATCTAAGACCGGGCGCGGAAAGGTCACCGCGCCGATCTTCCTGCTGGTGCCGCAGGTCAAGCTGCCGAAGCGGCTCGACTTGGCGGGTGACGCCGCGCGGGCTCATGAATCCGTGCCGGGGCTGATTGTGGCGAACTGGGTGGAGGGACGCTATTAGGAGCCCGAGGCATACTCTGGATTCACAGTCGCAGACTCTGTGCTACGAGGCGCGAGTGGCGCGGCTCCGCTGGCTCGATCAGAAGTCGAAGATCTCGCCCAGCAAGGATTTCTTCTTTCTGGGCCGGTTTTCGTGATGATCGCGTCCATAGTCGCGCGGCGGCTCGTATCCGGAAGTGGTTTCCGCATTGCGATCTGGTTGAGCGGGGCGCTGCTCTGCAGGAGGCGCTGCCCTTTCAATGATCTTGTCCAACTCACCCCGATCCAGCCAGACGCCACGGCACTTGGGACAATAATCGATCTCGACGCCTTGGCGATCGGCCATCACCAATTCGGTGTCATCAACAGGGCATTTCATGAAGGATTTCTCCTATGGGATTGGTTGGCTCTGATCAGTGACGGAAATATGCGTGCCAGTCGCGGCGATCAAGAGAAGCGCATGAATGCGACCGGCCGGGTCGGCCCGCGAAGTCGCGGCAATGCCCGCTGGCTACGGCCAGTTTGCTCGGCAACGACAGCGGGTGCAGTGACTCTCGCTGGGCTGTCAGGCTCCGGCCTCAGTCACGCCCTATGGCCAGATCCACGCGACGTAGCCGACATAGCACAACACCAGGAGGCCGCCTTCCACTCGGCTGATACGTCGGCCCGTATAGGCAAACACCACGAGCAGGATCGAAGCCGCGATCATCACGAGGTTGTCGAAGCGCACGATCTCGAACGGAACCTGGGTTGGCGCGATCAATGCGGTCACGCCGCCGATCCCGAGAATGTTGTAGATGTTCGAGCCGACGATGTTGCCGAAGGCGACGTCGGTCTCCTTCCGGATTGCCGCCATGACGGACGTGACCAGTTCCGGCATGGAAGTACCGACCGCCACGATCGTAAGGCCGATCACTGTCTCTGAGATGCCGAAGGACCGGGCGAGCGTGACCGCGCCATCAACCAGAAAATAGCCGCCGAGGACTACAAGAGCTAGTCCGGCAACGGCCACAAATACGGAAAGGGCGATCGAGCGCTCCGGCCTCGGGACGGGAATAAGGCCAGGATCCACCTCCTGCGCAGCGATCGTCTTGTCATAGACAGCGCCGTGATTATCCGTCGCCGATTGCCGCTCCTGCCGAAAGGCGGCCAACACGTAGAACGCGAGCGAAGTGATGAAGACGAGGCCCACCAAGGTGCCGAGCGGCATCAGCGCTGCCACTGCCGCGAATGCTACGGTGACTGCGACCATGACCGCACTGTCGCGTTTCAGCGCGTTCGACGCGACCAGGATGGGCGTCAACACGGCCGCTGCGCCGAGGATAAGCAGAATGTTCGCAATGCTCGAGCCGACGATGTTGCCGTATGCGATGCCCGGGGATCCGCTCAGGGCGGCCTGCACGGAAGTCACGAGTTCCGGAGTGGATGTTCCAAAGCCGACGAGGGTAAGGCCGATGACCAGGGGCGAGACGCCAAACCGGGTCGCAATTTGCACGGCGCCCCGTACGAGCAACTCTCCGCCGAGAACGAGGAGGACAAGACCCCCGATCAGGGGCAATGCAATCTCGATCATTCACTATTGTCCTTCGCCTTGTCGCGGGCACTGAGGTGGGCAAGAGCCTCTTCGATCTTGCAGCGCGTCAAGGTCGGAAGCGAGTGCGGGGTTTTCTGGTCGGAGGTAACATCGACGTTGGCCTGCAGCAAGGTTTCCGCCTTTTTGGACAACCAGAACTGCCTGCGCGGATCCGCGATCATGTACGTCGAAGAGATGGCCGACGGTCTGGCTGCGAAACGTCTGCTACCTCTGCCGCCCGGCTGTGCTGCTAGTTGCTCATCGTATGGCATTCGTTGCCGTCAACATCGACAAGTCAACGCTCGAACGAAGCGAAGGAACGCCACCATTTCCTCCCGCGAAACCATCCTCGCCGCGCTGCACACCCTCTTGCAGACGCTTCCCACCACCGCCCTGCGTGGGTGAGGTGCTGCCCGAGCGGGTGCCCGCCGAGGGCCTCCTGATCCTGCGCGACGGCGAACCGGGAGAGCCGGAGGTCACGCTTTCCCCGCTGCGCTACCACTACCAGCACCGCGCCGAGATCGAGGCGGTCGTGCAGGGCGCGGAGCGTGACGCCGCCTTTGACACCCTGACCGCCAGCATCGGCGCGGCGCTCGCCGCCGACCACACACTTGGCGGCCTCTGCGACTGGGTCGAAGCCGAGGCGCCGCGCCCGGTCGATCTTCCGGTCGACGGGGCGGCCAGCCTGAAGGCCGCCATGATCCCGGTGGTTCTGCACTACACCACGGCCGACCAACTGGCCTGACCCCGACAACCCGAGGAGAACACCATGGCACGAGCCCAGGGGGCGCGGGCGCTGATGGCGCTTGCGTTCGAGACGACCTATGGAACGCCGCCGGTCGGCGGCTTCACTCGCATGCCCTTCGCCAGCACCTCGCTCGGCGCGGAGCAGCCGCTCCTGAACTCCGAACTGCTGGGCTACGGCCGCGATCCACTGGCGCCGATCAAGGACGCGGTGACGGCAGATGGGGATGTCGTGGTGCCGCTCGACGCCGAAGCCTTTGGCTTCTGGCTGAAGGCCGCCTTCGGCGCGCCGACGACCACCGGCATCGGCCCCTGGACCCATGAGTTCCAGTCGGGTTCCTGGACGCTCCCGAGCATGTCGATCGAGACCGGCATGCCGGAAGTGCCGCGTTTTGCCATGTATTCCGGCTGCGTGCTCGACCAGATCAGCTGGCAGATGCAGCGCTCGGGGTTGCTGACCGCGACGGCGCGGCTGGTGGCGCAGGGCGAGACGGTGGGCACGACCACCAGCGCCGGAACGCCTGCGGCGCTCGAGTTGAAGCGCTTCGGCCATTTCAACGGGTCCATCACGCGCAACGGCTCGGCCCTCGGCAATGTCGTTTCGGCCGATATCACCTACGCCAACAATCTCGACCGGATCGAGACCATCCGCTCGGACGGCCGCATCGACGGGGCGGACCCGTCGATCGCCGCGCTGACCGGCCGGATCGAGGTGCGCTTCGCCGACCAGACGCTGGTGACGCAAGAGGCTTGATCCGTACGCAAAACAACTACAACGTGGACCTGAGGACGTTCTACTTGGGGAATGTCGGATTAGGCTAAATCAACCGCAACAGACCTGAACAGAGGACGTCCCCGTGACACTGCAAAAGACCCCGTCGATCCTTGTCTTCGATGTGAACGAGACGCTGCTGGACCTGACCTCTCTGGAACCGCTTTTTGCCCGCGTCTTTGGCGAGGCACGGGTGATGCGCGAGTGGTTCGCGCAACTGGTGCTTTATTCGCAGACCCTGACGTTGTCGGGGGCCTACGCGACCTTCGGCGACCTCGCGCCGGGGGTGCTGCGCATGGTGGGCACGACGTCGGGGGTCGCGGTGACCGACGACGACGTGGCCGAGCTGAAGAAATTGATCGGCTCGATGCCGGCCCATGCGGATGCCGCCCAGGCGCTGGCCCGTCTGCGCGACGCGGGGTTCCGGCTGGTGACGCTGACGAACTCGCCACCGTCCCCCGCGCCGACACCGATGGAGCGGGCTGGTCTCGCGCAATATTTCGAGGCAGCCTATAGCGTCGATTCCGTGAAGAAATTCAAGCCCGCGCCCGAGACCTATCGCCTTGTCGCAGACGAACTGGGCGTCGGACTGGAAGACACCTGTCTTGTTGCCTGTCACTTGTGGGACACCCTCGGTGCGCAGGAGGCGGGGGGCATGGGTGCCTTCGTGCTGCGGCCGGGCAACGCGCTGCTGCCGACCGAGGGCGTCGCCGTGCCGGACCTGACCGTGAACGATCTGGGCGAGCTTGCGGACCAGTTGATCGCGCAGCGGGCCGCGACCGGCCATTGATCGGATCGTCTGCGGCAAACGTTCCGGACGGCGGGTGCGCGCGGATTGCTTGACCGGGGCATGGGCCGCGTCTAGACCTTCCGTCTGATCCGCCGCAGTGTGACGTTGATCTGGTATTGTCACGTTGTCCGGACGCAAGCGCAGCGGAGGCGTCGACGTCGGAGGTCAGGCGGCGCAAGTCGCAAGGTGCCACGCGTCGATCGCATCACCGCGAAACCGACGCATCGTGCGGCGGGAGATCAGGTGGAGCTGGATGTTGAAGGTGTTGTAGATGGCGGCGTGAGTGGAGAGGAATTGTTGGGCCGACCGCGGCGACTTGAAGCGCTGCATCCGTCGCTCCCGTTGCCGCACCGGCAGATGCGAGTTCTCCGCGCGGGTGTTCAATCGGCCGCCCGTCACATGGCGCCTGTTCTCCCCGAGTTGCCGCAGGGCGGCACCATAGGAGGGCAGCTTGTCGGTGATCCAGTGCTCCGGCGCGGCGCCATGCTTCTTCAGTAATTTCGGCATCAGCCTGAGCGCCGAACGCTTGTCCGCCTGGCCTGGACCAGAATGTCGAGCACCTCACCCTCGTCATCGACGGCTCGCCACAGATACATGGGCTTGCCACCGATCGAGACGAACACCTCGTCGAGGTGCCAGCGTCTGCTCGGCCGCGGCCGCAGCCGGCGCAGCTTGTGCGTGCGTACAGCATCCCGAACTTCAGCGCCCAGCGCCTGACGGTTTCGTAGGAGACCTCGACACCGCGTTCGGCGAGCAGGTCCTCGACATTGCGGTAACTCAGCGGGAAGCGAAAATACAGCCAGACGGCGTGCTGGACGATCTCGGGCGGGAAACGATGGCGGCTATAGCTGATGCTCGACATCCCCTATCCTACTCCGCTTTCGCTTCGGATCCAGTTAACGTGTCAACGCCCCCGCCGACATCGACGGCGATCCAGCGCGGCGGCATCGAAGTCGGGACGGAGTGGAACCGGAGCGGCCATGGCAAACATCCTTCTGTTCGCCTCCGTGAATCATCATCCAGCGGCAGGGAAACCCCAAACGTGAGTCAGCCCCTACGGGAGTTGGTATTATGGGAACGGTTGAACAGTCACTGCATTGTAGCCATGTTGCGTTGCAGCATACATGCTCGTCGGGAGGAACCTGGCGTAGCTTGAACGTTCCCAGTTGCGTAAGCTTTGCGTCCAGTCGCGTTTCAACACCGAATTATGCCGTGCAAGCTGCGGGTAGATCATCTGCTCGGCGGCAAAGCACGCTTTTCCCACGAGGACATCAAATATGACCACCATTCGCCAACTGATCCAGACGAGCCCGGCCAAAACAAACGAGCTCTTTGCAAAACTCGTTGATACGTCTGAAGCCGCGGTCAAGACACGGAACCGGCTGCTTTCCGAGCTCAAGGTCGAGATTGAGCACCAGGCCAAGCTCCAGGAGCAGCACCTCTTCCCTGTCCTGAAGAAGCACAAGGAAACCAAGGACCTCGTTGCGGAGGCGCTTGACGATAACAAGGAGACACGCAGGCTCCTGGTCGAGCTCGAGCGCACGCCGAAGGACAGCAAGGAGTTCGCCACCAAGGTCGCCGACCTGCGGAAGGTGTTCCAGCAGCATGTCCGGGATGAGAAGAAGGAGTTCCTGCCGGCCGTCCTGAAGGCGTTGAGTGACGAGGAGGCGGACGCCGTCGTCGAAAAGATCGAAGATGGAAAGGCCAAGGTGGAAGCGGCACGTCGGGCCGAGACTGACGAGCGCCGGGCAGAGGTGAAGCGCGAGCGTGAAGGGATCGAAACAGCCAAACAAGCTGCGGAAGACACGGCCAACACAATCCGCGCTGGAGCCGAAGGGGAACAGCAGAGCACCCGTGCAATCCAGGAGGCAGCTCAAAGTGGCCTCGGTGCGGCGGCCGATGTGGCACAGCGCGGGGCAGATCAGTTCACCTCGCTATCCAGCGACGTCACGCGGCAAGCTCAGGAGAGCACAGAGCAGGCCAAGCAGAACATGCAGGTCGTGACGCAATCGGGCGCAGTTCTCGCCAGCGGCTACCAGGATGTTTCGCGGGAATGGCTGGCCATGTCGCAGGCTCACTTCCAGAAGAACCTGGATGGGCTGAACGCCATGATGCGCTGCCGGTCCCTGCCCGAGCTGATCGCTGCGCAGAGCTCGCTCATTCGCGGCAACATGGAGCTCACCATCGAGAACAGCCGGCGCATCGCCAAGCTGTCGGCTGGTGTCGCCGACAAGGCCGGCCGCTCCTTCGATGAGCAGACAGAAAAGAACGCGGAGCCCAGAAAGCTGGCTGCGTAAGCACGTTTCGTCGCATTTCTGAAACAAGCGCCCCCGACTTCGAACGGGGGCGCCAATCGGCCCTACTGAACCGCCCCGGGTTGGAGCCTGTCCTCGGGTCGGCGAAGCCGGACCCGGGGGACCGCCAACTCCAAATCACCCACCGGCAGGCTCGGATCTTCTGCGACGAGACACCGTTGCCGGTGCTCGACCCCGGCCGTGGGCGCACGAAGCGCTGCCAGCTCTGGGCCCATGCGATGGACGACCGGCCTTGGAATGGCCCGGCGCCGCCGGCTGTGACCTACGTCTTCGCCGCGAGCCGCTCGGCGGCAGAAATCGCCCGGCAGCTCGCCGACTATGACGGTATCCTGCAAGTCGATGGATACGCCGCTTACAAATCGTATGCCCGCAACAGGCGTCACGATGTTCCGCTGGCCTTTTGTCTTGCCCACGCACGACGAAAGTTCGTGGCGGTTCACAAGACGACCGGTTCGAGTTTTGCGATCGGCGTAATCGAAACGCTGGCAGAGGTTTATGCCATCGAGACCCGAATCCGCGGCAGAAACGCCGAGGATCGCCGGGCCGTTCGTCAGGCGCAGACGCGCCCACTCCTCGATCGGCTGGAAGCGGACATGAAGGCCGTCCTGACCGAGGTCTCGGGCCAATCCGGTCTCGCCGAAGCGTGCCGTTATACGCTTGCCCACTGGCCTGGATTTGCTCCGTCGTTGACAGACTGACGCGGTTCCTGGCCGATGGCCGTATCGAGGTCGATTCCAACACCGTCGAGCGGACGATGCGCTCCATCGGATTGGGACGAAAGAACCATCTCTTCGCCGGCAGCGAGGGCGGAGCCCAAACCTGGGCGATCCTGGCTTCGCTGATCAACACCGCCAAGCTGAACGGGATCGATCCGTATCGCTGGCTTGTCGATGTCACCGAGCGGATCGTTTCCGGACAAACGCCGATCAACCGGATCGATGAGCTTCTCGCCTGGAACTGGATGTCGAAGACGACGGCTGGTCTGACAAAGGCGGCCTGATCGTCAGCGCGATGCAAGNGCGACATCTCCGGCGGCGATGCCGAAGATCGAGCCGACGAGCAGGCCATCGCCGGAGGCGGCGGCATGCCGAAGACGAGGGCCGATCTGAAAACGGCCGTCTGATCGTCAGCGGGCAGTGATCGGCGTCGGTACCGTCTCGGCATCGGTCGTGTCCGAATGCACCGCCTCGCGGATCAATCGATCGGTGGTCTCCTCGAAATGTAGCCAAAGGTCGGTATGCATCTCGGAGAATTGGCGCCAGACCACGGCATCGAAAAATCCGCGCGGCGCCCGCACCATGATCGTTGTCCGGCGCTCTCGCGGATAGCGATAAGGCCGGATGCCGTAGCGCCGGCACAAGGCGACGAAGAGCTTGACGGCCCAGGGATCGGGCATTGAAAACTGCATCTCAACCGGTGGATCCCGTCGGTTGATCTCGGCAAGCTTGGCCTTCAGACGCTGAACGGCCGCCTCGGCCGCGTCCCGCTCTCCATTTGTCCCTGCGCCGAAATAGAGCGCCTCGACCTTACGAAGCTTCTCCTGCAGTTGCTCTTCAATGCCCATCATCGCCCTCGCTCATCGAGCGACGGCATCATCCCGCGTCAAATCCGTCAATATGGAAGGCGAAACTCCCGACATCCTTCAACGGTGGCCTCTCGCGGCGCTTACGGTTGAAGAGCGTCAAATACCAGGGTCAGAATCCGTCTGCTTTCGGCGAGCGCCAACAGACCATGGCCGACTCTGTCAAATCGCGGCGAACCGTGGCCCCATTTCGCTTGCAATGTTGGGTCTTCTCTATTCGGCGTGTCAGACGGCCGCGGGCAATTCTGCCTTTGTCCAGCGGAATTCGGTGTCGTCGCTCCACATGCGGTGCCCCCGAGGGCGCCTGGCGCTGGCGCAACTTCTCGCGCGCCGAGATCGTTTGTCGCGGAACCGGCAAGCTGCTGATCAACGCCCCCGCGCTCGACAAGCTGCAGCGCTGCGCGACCGGCTGGGCAAGCCGCTGATCGTCCGCTCGGCTTATCGCAGTCCCGAACACAACCGCGTCGTCGGCGGCGCGACGCGGTCGAGGCACATGGATGGCGCGGCCTTCGAGGATGCGGCGCGGGAGGTCGGATTTCACCCGCGTTCGGGCTTCACCCATGTCGACCTTGGCCCTGAGCGCCAGTAGGGCGACCGATTGCCGGTCCGGAAGGCCGCCTTCGCGGCCGAGACCCCACCCGCGCGCGAGGTGCTGGCGCAAAGCCGCACCATGAAAGGTGGCGGTGTAATACCGGCCAGCGTTTGATCTGACTCGGTTGTGATTTTCTTATTTTCGCTGCGCGTGATTCCCTGTCCCGGCGAAGGGAGCGGGCGAGCGATGGCATTGAAGATCACCGAGGATCTGTCGGCCGGGGAGCTTCGGGCTCTGGCGCGGCGAGAGACCAATGGGCGGGTGGCGAGCCGTCTGCTGGCGCTGGCGGGCGCGCTGTCGGGGATGAGCCGGGCGCAAGCGGCCGAGGCGGCGGGCATGGACCGCCAGACGCTGCGCGACTGGGTGGTTCGCTATAACGCCGAGGGCGTGGCGGGCCTGCGCGACCGACCGAAGGGGCATCCGCCGGAAGCGCTCACCGAGGCCGAACAGGCGAGCCTTGCCAATGTCATCTTCCGCGGGCCGGATCCGAAGAAGGACGGCGTGTCGGCCTGGACCCTGCCGGAACTCTGCTGCTGGATCGAGGCGCGGTTCGACAAGCAGGTTCATCCCGCCAGCCTGTCGCGCATCCTGCGTCGTAACGGCTTTTCGCGCCAGAAGGCGCGGCCGACCCACCCTCAAAGCGACCCCGGGCGCCAGGCGCGCTTTCAAAAAAGGGGCTCGCCTAGGCCCTGAGCGCGGCGAAGGCCGACCATCCAGACAAGCGGATCGCGCTCTGGTTCCAGTGTATGGTTCGCCTCCGGTTTGCAAGAAGAAACGATAGTCCCAGAAGACCCTGCTTCAGCGTATCCGGCTTGTTCGTGGGCGAGTGCCCGAGCCACAATGGGAGCCGCTGGGATGCGTTCCTTACAAGATGATCAGACTTTTTGATCTACTGCCACCACCAGGTTTTGCGTGTCCCGGTCGAAGCAGGGCGATCTACTGGAACCATCAGGCTGCACATCCGATCAGATCACGGTGCCATTGGCTTCTTCTCGCAAGTCGTTCAGCCTCGCGCCGTCAGGCCGCGACCGGCTGAAAGGGTTCGTTCCTCGATAAGACCGCCCAGACGATCCGGGCAACCTTGTTGGCGCTCGCGACGACAATCTTGTTGGTGTGCATGCCCCGTGCGCAAAGCCGTTCCATAAACTCCGCCATTCGACTTTCCCGCTTTCTGCGATTGTAAAATGCCGACCGCATGCCGTGTATCATCAGCGTTCGAACATAGGTGTTTCCGCGTTTCGATATCCCGAGCAGGATCGTCTTGCCTCCGGTCGAGCGCTGTCTGGGTACAAGTCCGAGAAAGGCGGCGAGATCTCGCCCTGTCCGGAAGTCAGAGATGTTGGCGACGGCGCTATAAAGGGCTGTCGCCACGATCACGCCGATGCCCGGAATGGGAAGCAAGGCCCGGCAGACAGAGTTGGATTTGGCGAAGGCTTCCAGTTCGTCGTCGATCTTGGAAAGGCGAGCGTCGATCATCGTGTATTCGGCAATGAGCGTTTCGAAGAGCGCCCGCGAGACTGCAGAAAGATCGACCTTTCCGACCTCCATCAATTCCGTCTGAATGTAGCGTTCGAAACGCGCCCGCCCTGAGGGGATCACCAGGCCGCGTTCGCGCAACAGGCCACGGAGCTGATTGATGATCGAGGTTCGCGCCGTCACTAGCCGTTGGCGCACACGATGGAGCGCCTGCATGTCCAGTTGTTCATCGGAGTTGATTCCGACCGCATGGCGGCCCGGCCGTTGTGCGGCTTCGGCGATCGCCAGCGCATCGTTCCAGTCGTTCTTTTGCGCTTTTGCGAAGGGCCGCACGCTCTCCGGGGTCAGCAGCTTCACGTCATGTCCCATCGCGATGAGCTGGTGGGCAAGCCAATGCGCGCCAGAACACGCCTCAAATGCTACACGCAGGCACTCGCTGCGCCGATCGCCGAAAAACCGCCAGCAGCCGTGAACGGGTAAATTGCTTTCGCAGGACGATGTCGCCATCGGCGCCCAGGCCGACGACGTGGAAGCTGTTTTTGCCGATATCGATGCCGATCTGCTTGAATGTCATGTGATGCCTCCTTGTTGAGACGGCGAAAATATCCGCCGAGGAGGAGGCGAACCATCCCACAAGATGAAGCAAGGGTTGGCCAGAAAGGCCGCCTCTGCCACCGGTGGTGGATCCGCGGCAAGCGACCGCCCGGGCTCTGCGACCAGCGCTTCGAATGGACCTACATCTTCGGCGCCGTCGAACCTTCCACCGGTCAGTCCTTCGCCCTGGTCCTGCCCTATGCCGACAAGGCGATGATGAACCTCTACCTCGCCGAGTTCGCCGGCACCGTTCCTGACGACGTCCATGTCGTCATGGTTCTCGACGGTGCCGGATGGCACGGCGAAAAGGCCCTCGACGTGCCGGCGAATATCACCCTCGTCGCCCTGCCGCCCTACAGTCCCCAACTCAACCCGGTCGAGCGGCTCTGGCTCTATCTGCGCGAGACCTCCCTCAGCCTGTGCGTCTTCCGCGACAGGCAAGCCATCATCGACGCTTGCTGCGACGCCTGGAACCGCGCAACAAAAGATCCCGGGCGCATCCAATCCCTCTGCAACTATCCCTACATCAAAGCGGTGAGTTCATGAGCGCGACGGTATAACCTGTGTGGCGACGCTGGGCGCTGCGGGCGTCGAGGTCGCGCAGAACGTCCTGACCGAGACCCAATCCGCCATTCTGCCGCTCGCGCCCTACCTGGACACCCAGCGCTGGGTGTTCATCGCGGTGGCGCTCGTGGGCATCGCCGTGACGATCTATGCCCGCCTCGATGACTGGCGCCGGGGGCAGCGATGATCGCCACCTTGCTCACCGGGATCGCCGCCAGCCAATTGGCGAGGGCCGCGCTGCGCTACGGCGCGATTGCCCTCGCCATCATCCGGTTCCTGCTGTCGATCCGCCGCGCCGGTGAACCTTCCTCGACATACCGCGTTGATCCTCGATCTCCGAGATCAGCTCCCAGCCCACAGGTCGTCATGGCTCGTTCCTCGATCATCGTCATAGGCGCTTCGGCAGGCGGAGTGGCTGCATTGCGCTCCTTGGCCGCCACGCTGCCGAGTACGCTTTCCGCCCCTGTTCTCGTCGTCCTTCATATCGGCGCCTATCGAAGCGAGTTGCCCGCGCTTCTGAATGCGGCCGGCCCGGTTTCCGCCAAACATGCCGAGGACGGCGAAACTATCTTCCCTGGTCACATCTATGTGGCGCCGCCGGATCGCCACCTGATCGTCGCCGACGGACGGCTGCGTCTTTTGCGTGGTCCCAAGGAGAACTGCGCGCGGCCGGCCATCGACCCATTGTTCCGGAGCGTGGCTGAAAGCTATGGTTCGGGCGCCGTGGGCGTGATCCTGACCGGAAACCTGAACGACGGCACGCTGGGCCTGTTCGAAATCAAGCGACGCGGCGGAGTTGCCATCGGCCAGGACCCGAACGATGCCGCCTATCCCGAAATGCCGAGGAGCGCGGCTGAGCACGTCGCGCTGGATTACTGCCTGCCGATCGCGGAAATACCCGAATTGCTTATTGAGCTGGTCGAACGAAAGGGCGGAAAGGAAGTTGCCATGCCGAAAACCTCTTCTCAATCGAACGGACAAGCGCCCGAAATCATCGACGGCCAGACTTTCGAGCGGCCGCTGACAGTGACCTGCCCGGACTGCGGCGGCGCACTGAAAAAGTTCGAGGTCGGTTCGATCGTCAAATTCAGCTGCCACATCGGGCACAGTTATACAGCAGAGAACATGGCTGCGGCGCAGTTCGAGGAAATGGAAAAAGTCATTCGGGCTGCGGTACGGTTCCTCAACGAGAGGGCCGAATTCTGCCTCCAGATGGCCGAACACGGCGGGGACGGCGAGCCCGATGCTTCCAATGATTGGCACGCGGCCAGCAAACAGGCGCTGGATCGGGCCTACAAACTCCGCGACCTCGTGGAGCAGGACTGGCTCACGCCGGAGACCTCCCGCCGGCTTGCCTTGGCCCATGACGGCCGTGATCAGACCCAGTTTCTCGGATAGATCGCCCTCTCCCGCTCAAGTCCGGCAGGATCACATCATCAAGGCGATCCGCGAAGAACCCGCGCGATGATTCGTTCCAGGTCTTCTTGCGCGTACGGCTTTCGCAACGCCGGGAAACCACGATATCCATCCATCAGACCCTCGGCCCCGTATCCCGATGCAAAGGCGAAGGGAATGCCGCGCTGGCGGAGAATATCGGCTACGGGAAAGGATTTCTTCCCGGCCACGTTGATATCGAGAACTGCGAAATCGATGTCGCTTTCGCAGGCAAGCTCCATCGCCATGTCGATACGCGTGGCTGGACCGACGACCTCATACCCGAGTTCGTTCAGCATGTCCTCCAGATGCATCGCTAGCAGGACTTCATCCTCGACGATCAGAACCCGTTTCGCTGCCTGTCCGGTCAACCCGTGTCGCCCTTTTCCTGGCCGTCGGGCATTGGAGCGTCGATCGTGCAGACGACGCCGGACGTTTCATAGGAAACGTCCACCTTTCCGTCGAGTTCCGCCGCCAACACCCGCTGGACCAGGCGTGAGCCGAAACCCTTGCGTGTCGGTGGGATGACAGGCGGGCCACCGCTCTCCGACCACCGCATGGAGAGCCGTCGATCCTTACCGTCACCAACAAGCTGCCAAGCGATATCCACTTGGCCTTTCTCAATTGTAAGCGCGCCGTATTTCGCGGCGTTCGTGGCCAGTTCGTGCAACGCCATTGCGATAGAGAGCGCGGCGCTCGGCGCCAGCCATACGTATGGACCTTTGATCCGGAAGCGGTTCGATCCTCCCGAATGAGGTTCGACCGTATCCGAGACAATGTCCCGCAAATTCGCGCCAGCCCAGTTTTCACGGGTCAGCAAGTCGTGCGATTTTCCCAGCGCGATCAGACGCGACCCGAAAGTTGCGCGTGCTTCCTCCATCGACGTGGCGCTGTTGAGCGTCTGCGATGCGATGGCCTGCACCGTCGCCATGACATTCTTAATGCGATGATTGAGCTCGCCGACCAGGATTTGCCGATGCTCGTCGAAACTCTTGCGCTCGGTGATGTCCTCGATCGCAAGCAGGATCAGGTCGTCACGGCCTCCTTCTTGTGGCAACTTGCACGCAGTGAGCAGCATCGATCGCCGTCCGGTCAGATGGAAATCCTGCTCGAACTCGAAATTGTGGATTTCCTCGTCCTTCGAAAGAACTTTGTCCAGAAGGGCCTGCAGCGGCGGATTATTCCACTCGCCGGTTCCAAGTTCAAACACAAAGCGCCCTTTGGGTTCTTCGTCAAAAACAGCGAACAGTTCGCGGAAGGCCTTGTTGGCGGTTTGGACGCGCAAATTGCTGTCCAGAACCAGCAGGGGATGCTGAACCGTCCGCACTATGGTTTCGGAATAGACGCGAGCGTCGTTGATCGCATCGGCGGCGCGTTTTCGGTCAGTGATGTCGCTGAACGTGACGACGACGCCTGCGACCCGGTTGTCCTGCGTACGATAGGGAAGCACGCGGCGCACATACCAGCGGCCCGCATCGCTTGGCACCTCGGCCTCGATGGCGGACAGCGTCTCCAGCACCTTTTCCACATCCCGCATCAGGTTCTCGTCGGCAAATTTCCGCGCGAAATGAGCAATCGGCCGGCCGATGTCCGACCCGACGAAATCGAAAAGATCCCTCGTCGCGGGGGCAAACCATCTGATGCGGAATTTTTCGTCAAGGAACAGCGTCGCCGCCTCCGACCCGGCCAGCAGATTGTTGAGGTCGTTGGTCGTGGTTTCCAGCTCGCCGATCTTGTGCTGAAGCTGGCTGTTGACGGTGTTCAATTCCTCGTTGAACGACTGCAACTCCTCTTTCGAGGTCTCGAGTTCCTCGTTGCTGGATTGAAGCTCCTCGTTCATCGAGATGGATTCCTCGTTCGCCGCCTTCAGTTCCTCGTTGGTGGTCTCCTGATATTCTATGGTGTTATTCAGTTCGGCGCGGGTCTCCCTCAGTTCCTCCTGAAGGGCAAGTTCGCCAGACGAGGTGTCGCCCGGGTCCTCACGCGTGGGCGACGGGGTGGGATCGGGCTGCGGCACGGCCGGCGCGAAACTCACCAGGAGGAAGCCTCCCTGCGGTGAGGCAGGCAGCGGCATGACCGTCATCGCGACGGATCGGCCGGTCTCGCTCTCGCGGATGCGGGCGTTGACCGTCACGCTTCTGTTCTCTTTCGACGCTTCGCGTATCGCGGCGCGCAATTTTGCCGCCAACCCGTCACGGACCATGGTCAACAGGTCCCTGGTCGGCTCGCCAGGCGGATTCTCCAGATAATCCTTGGTCGTGCCGTGGAAATAGAGGACGCGGCCCTTCTGGTCTATCAGCACCGATGCCGGGGCGTAGCGCTCCAGCAAAGCGCGACGGGCCATTTCGGCAGCCGAAGCGCTCGGCTCAGGACCCAAGAGCGATGGACTCTCCCTCGTGCGCGGTTCCGATTGGTCGCGCGGCGGCGGATACTCGATCAGGTCATGCCGGGTCGATCCCAACCGGCGGTATATGCGCCATTTCTTCGACACCGTTTCGAACAGGTCTTCGTGCCGCCCGATCGTTTCTGCGTTGCCGAGAAACAGGTGTCCTCCTTGTCGCAGCGCGAAATGACAAAGCGCGATGATCCTCTGCTGCGCGTCCGGTTCCAGATAGATCAGGAAATTGCGGCACGACATCAGGTCCAGCCGCGAGAACGGCGGATCGCGCAACAGGTTCTGCGGCGCGAACACGACCATGTCACGCAGCTCCTTGCTTACCTGATACGAGCCCTCGAGCTTTTCGAAGAAGCGCGTCAGGCGCAACGCCGGAAAGCCGACCATGGCGGCGGCCGGGTAAATGCCATCGCGCGCCTTGCGCAGATTGATCTCCTGGGCATCGGTCGCGAACACTTTCAGGTCGAGGCGTTTTCCCGCCGCCTCGGCATGCTCCGTCACCAGCATGGCGAGGGAATAGGCTTCCTCGCCCGTGGAGCAGGCCGGCGTCCAGACTCGGATCGAAGCGCCCGTTTCGCGCTCCGCGACCATTGGCGTGATCACCAGTTCGGCAAGCGCCTTCCAGGCGTCGGCGTCGCGGAAAAAACTGGTGACGCTGATCATCAGGTCGCCGACAAGCGTGATGACTTCATCGGAGCTAGTGCGCAGCTCGTCGATATATTCGTCCAGTGTTTCGATGTTTCTGAGACCGAGACGACGGTGAACGCGCCGCCTCAGCGTCGATTGTTTGTAGCCGCGAAAATCGTGTCCGCCCCGAACGCGCAAGAGTTCCAGAAGATGGCTGAGCGTCGCCCGTCCGTCCGGGGAGGTGACCTCGATCTCGGCGGGCGCTGCGACGTAGCCGTGCCTCATGAAGGCAAATAGGGTTTCGGGCATCTTTTCGGGAGCAAGCACGTGATCGGCCATGTCCGCCGAAATCGCGCTCCTTGGCATGCCGTCGAATTTCGCGGTCTCGGGCGACTGCACCAGGCTCATGCCGCCCTCCGCCCTGATATCCCTCAACCCCTCGGTACCGTTGCTCCCCGTTCCGGAAAGCACGATGGCGATCGCCCGCTCGCGCTGGTCCACGGCGAGCGACGAGAATAGCACATCGACGGGGTGACGCTGGCCGCGAGGCTCCGTCGGCCTGGACACGTGCAGGCCGCCGTCGCTGACCTTCAGATCGGAATCGGGCGCGATCACATAGACGTGGTTCGCCGCGAGTCGCATACGGTCCTCGACCTGAACGACCGGCATCGTCGTGTGGGCGCTCAGGACGCGGGCCAGTTCGCTTTCGCGCTTCGGATCGAGATGCAGCACAATCACGAAAGCACAGCCGCTGTCAGCCGGCATCACGTCGAAGAAGCGGCTCAGCGCCTCGATGCCGCCCGCCGACGCGCCGATGCCGATAACCGGAACAGCCGCGACTTCGGGCGTGGCACCGCAGATGGCGGTCAGGGGCCGGTCACTCCCACTCGGCCGGAGGGCAGCGTCGCTGCCTCTCGCATTCGTGTGCTGCATCGGCTTCGCCTTTGACTTGCACCCGGAGCGATTGCCTCCTCCTTGCTGTTCATCCGCCATACTCGCATAACTCGAGAGCTTACGTTGGATCTCACGGAAAGGTTCTTCCGCAACATCAGCCGCGGCCCGGCCGCAATGCGCGGAAGGCTCCATCGCAAAACTTTACACGGCCCCCCCCCCACCGGCAACCAAGCTGATAGGTTTTCGCTGGTGCAGAAGGTCCGCTGGACGACCAAGAAGAAGTCGGCTTCAGCTCCACGAGCGGTAGTTTTGCCCAGCACAAGCGAACAAACCTGTAAGCGGAAGCAGCCAGGATTTATTACAGGATGTCTGCTGATATAGGCGGCTTTCCAAACTCGTCGTGTCGAAGCACAAGCTGAAGGAGAGAGCATCCATGGGAGAAGTTATACCAACGGGAGCGAAGGCCGACTCTTCGGGGATTCCCAAGCTGACAGAATTCTGAATCACTGTGACAAACGGAGGTTTGTCATGGCAGCACCGGTTCCCCTTCACACGGATTATGATGGCCCAACGCTGAGAAGGTCGGCGAAGGCAACGAAGGATGCGGCTCAGGCTCGGCGCTTGCTGGCGCTGGCCGAGATTTACGATGGCGGCTCGCGCAATGACGCGGCCCGGATCGACGGCGTCACCTTGCAGATCATCCGCGACTGGGTTCTGCGCTTCAACGCTCGCGGCCCTTCCGGCCTGATCACCGGCAAGGCGCCGGGCAACCGGCCGAAGCTGAACGACGAACAGCGCCAAGCTCTGGCGGCAATCGTCGAGAAAGGGCCGATCCCTGCGATCCACGACGTGGTTCGCTGGCGGCGTAAGAATCTCGTGCGCTGGATCTTCGAGGAATTCCGCATCGAGGTCGACGAGACGACGGTCGGGCGCGAATTGCGATCCATGGGCTTTGCCAAACTGTCAGTCCGGCCGCGCCATCATGCCCAGAACGAGTTCGAACTCGAGGATTTTAAAAAAGCTTCCCGGCCGAACTGGCAGCAATCCAGGCAAGGCTCCCGGAGGGCACCGAGATCGAACTCTGGTGGGCTGACGAAGCCCGGATAGGGCAGAAGAATAAGGTCACGCGGCGCTGGGCCAAACGTGGCACGCGGCCTTCGGCTCCGAGCGATCAACGTACCATGTGGGCCTACATCTTCGGAGCCATCTGCCCCAAAAAGGGCAAGGGCGCCGGCCTCGTCCTACCCTACTGCGACACCGCCGCCATGAACGAGCATCTCAAGGAGATCAGCCTCGCCGTCGATCCCGGCGCTCATGCTGTGCTCATCCTCGACCAAGCCGGCTGGCACACCACGCCGAAGCTGACGGTGCCGGCCAACATCACTCTCCTATTCCTGCCGTCCAAGGCGCCGGAACTGAACCCGGTCGAGAACATCTGGCAGTTCATGCGCGACAACTGGCTGTCGAACCGTATCTTCATCGACTACGACGACATCGTCGCCCACTGCTGCGCAGCTTGGAACAAGCTCGTCGATCAGCCCTGGAAAATCACGTCCATCGGAATGCGAGATTGGGCGCATGGGTCTTGATCAGCGCCCGTTGGTATTAGCGTCGTCGGCTTCGATCTGGCTTGTAGGCGCCGAAACCGGAGCTGTCGGGCATGTCGATCCACTCGTAGACCGCAGTGTTCGACCCGTCGGGTTCCAGCCGCTCGGGGACCATCGCACGGATCGCTTCGGCTTCGCATTCGTAGACGACGTTGAAATACTGCCGGTCAACAAAGCGATAGGGCCCGGTGCGGTAGCTCGGGTTTCCCGGCGGCATCCCGGGGAGGGACAGGATTTCGTTCTTGTTCATGGCTATGTGTCCAATTCCAATCGGCCTCAGGCGCCCGGGCCGCAATCGATGCTGCGGGGGGGATTTTCGGATCGGCGACCTAGCCCGGAAATTTCATGGCGGGGTGGCGGATGTAGCGCAAGCCGTTGAGATGGCATAGGATTCGGTTGCTGAGGCCTTTCCGCGTCATTCTCCGGAGACCACATCCGCCATGTCCGATCCTACGCTGCCGCTCGAGGGTTTGTCATCAGTGAACGGCAAGGCCGTGATCGCCCGTTTCGACGGCGGGACATTGTCGTCGGACAGCGGGGTGATCGCGCTGGCTGAAGTCGAGAGGCGGCTCGGGGTCGCCGAGCGGCTGGCCCGCTGCATCGACGATCCGCGCCGTCCGGACCAGATCGTCCACAGCCTCGCCGACATGATCGGCTTTCGCATGAAGATGATTGCAGCCGGCTACGAGGACGGCAACGGCGCCACGCGGCTGCGCTCGGATCCGATCTTCAAGATGGCCGAAGGCGCGCTGCCCTCGGGCCGGGATCTCGCCTCGCAATCGACGATCTGCCGGCTGGAGAACCTGCCCGATCTGCGCTCGCTTCTCGGGATGGGCCAGGCGATGGTCGATCTCTATTGCGCCTCGTTCCGCCAGCCGCCGAAGCGGATCGTGCTCGATATCGACGCCACCTTCGACGCGGTGCATGGCGGCCAGCAACTGCGGCTGTTCAACGCCCATCACGACGAATACGGCTTCCAGCCGATCGTGGTGTTCGACGGCGAGGGCCGGTTCGTCGCCGCGGTCCTGCGTCCGGCGAAGCGACCGGGCGGCGCGGAAATCCGCGCGCATCTGCGTCGCCTCATCCGCGCGATCCGGGCCAACTGGCCAAACACACGGATCCTGATCCGGGGCGACAGCCACTATTGCGGCCCGCTGGTCATCGACTGGTGCCGCGCCAACGGCATCGACTTCATCCTCGGCGTCGCGCCGACATCGACCTTGCGCAAGCATGTGGCGACCATCGAGGCCAGCACGACCGCGCGCTTCGAGGCGTCTGCCGAAAAAACCGAGGCAGGTGCTCGCAAGGTCCGGCGCTTCAAGGAGTTCTTCGACGGGGCCGCCAGCTGGAGCAGGACCGAGCGCATCATCGCCCGCGTCGAGGTCGGCCCGCAGGGCGCCGACACCCGCTTCATCGTCACCAACCTCAAAGGCGGCAGGGCGAAGGCGCTCTACGAGGACGTCTACTGCCGGCGCGGGATGGCCGAGAACCACATCAAATCCTGGAAGACCCACCTCGCCGCTGACCGCACCTCGTGCACGCGAGCGACGGCAAACCAGTTCCGGCTCTTCCTGCACGCCGGAGCATACTGGATGATGTGGGGGCTGCGCGCCGCCATGCCCAGGCGCTCGCGCTTCGCCGTCGCCCAGTTCGACACCCTGCGTCTGCGCCTCATCAAGATCGCCGCCCGCGTCGTCGAGATGAAGACCCAGATCCGCCTGCACCTGCCCACGTCCTGCCCGGATCAGGCGATCCTCCGCATTGTCCTCGGGCGGATACCTCGCCTCGTCACCTGAACGACGGGGCCTTCGGCGCCCCTCACAAAACCCTCCACCGCAACCCCCAAACCCCGCCGATCATTACTCACCCGCACCAAGGCGGGAGGAGCGGAGAGGCATGGACGGATGAGCACCTTGACGGCTTCGAAGGGGGAAATGCTCGTGACCCAACGGGGACCCATGAATTGTTCGGGCTAGGTTCAGGCTCAGTTCGCGCAAAGCGGTGCGCAGGCCCTCCTCGATCACCGGGTGGTAGAAGGGCATTGCCAGCGCGGTTTCCACATCCATCTCGGCCTGCACCGCCCATGCCAGCAAATGCGCCAGATGCTCGCCGCTCGGTGCGACCATCTCGGCGCCAAGCAGACGGCCCGTGTCGCGCGCGCCATAGACCCGCTGCAGCCCGACGTTCTTGCGCAGCACGCGCGCCCGGCCCTGATCGGCGAAATCCACCTCGCCGATGGCGAAGTCGCAGGAGGCATCCGACAATTCGGCGAACGATGCGCCAACAGTGGCGATGTTCGGATCGGTGAACGCGATGGCGAGCGGCGTGCGCCGCGGATGGGTCGCGACTTCGGGGAACCGCCCGGCGTTGTCGCCCGCGATCCGGCCGTCGTCTGCCGCCTCGTGCAGCAACGGAATGCGGGCGGCGACATCGCCGGCGAAGAAGATATGCCTCGCCTCGGTGCGCATCGTCAGCGGATCAACCTTTGGCAGCCCGCGACCATCGAGCTTGAGCCCCGATGCGGCGAGGTTCAGCCCGTCGAGCGCGGGCTTGCGCCCTGTCGCGGCCAGAAGCCAGTCGAACCGCTCCTCGCGGCTCTCGCCATCTTCGACGAACCGCACGGTCACTTCGTCACCCTCACGCGCGATGTCCTGCACGTCTGCATCCGGGTCGAACGGCAGATCTGCGCCGATCGCGGCGGCGGCGGCCTTGCGCACTGCGGGGTCGCTCAACTGGCCCACGCCGCCACCCTTGCCGAACAGCCGGACGCGCACGCCAAGCCGGTGCAGCGCCTGCGCCATCTCCAACCCGAGCACGCCGCCGCCGAACACCGCGACAGCCTTCGGCAGATCGGTCCAGCCGAACAGGTCATCATTGACGATCAGTCGGTCGCCCGCCGCGTCGAACGCCTTCGGCCGCACCGGAACCGAGCCAGTAGCGACGACGATGCGCGCGGCGCGCGCGGCCTCGCCGGTGTCAAGCCGCAGGGTATGCGGATCCTCGAACCGGGCGCAGCCCTTCAGGCGGCGGGCAGGGTCGATGGCCTCTACCGCGTCCAGCACAAACCCTACGAAACGGTCGCGCTCGCGCCCGACCCTTGCCATTACCTCGGCGCCGTCGATGCGCGGCGCAGCGGCGTGAACACCGAAACCGGCGGCCTCGCGCACAGCCTCGGCTGCCTCGGCCGCCGCGATCAACAGCTTGACGGCATGCAGCCGACCCGCGCGCAGGTGGTCCCAAAGGGCCCGCCCTCGATCAGCACCAGATTATCAGTGTGCTTGTACGCGGCGCGATACGCCCCCATACCCGCCGTGCCCGCGCCGATGATGGCGACATCGACGTCGCGCATGGGCATCAGTCCATCCGCCGGCCGTGGCTGACCACGATGCTTTGGCCGGTCAGCGCGTTGCTGGGGAAGCTGGCAAGGAACAGCGCGGTGTGCGCCACGTCCTCGACCGTGGTGAATTCCTTGTCCACCGTCTCGCCCAGCGTGACCTTGTTGACGACATCCTCCTCGGAGATGCCGAGATCCTTCGCCTGTTCGGGGATCTGCTTTTCCACCAGCGGCGTCTTCACGAAACCCGGGCATATCACGTTGGTGCGCACGCCTTTTTCGCCGCCTTCCTTGGCGATGGTCCGCGCGAGATCGAGGATGCCGTGTTTCGCGGCGACATAGGGCGCCTTGAGCGCCGATGCTTCCTGCGAGTGGACCGACCCCATGAAGAGGATGGTGCCCGAGCCTTGCTTGTACATCTGCGGCAGCACCGCCTTCGATGTCAGGAATGCGCCGTCGAGGTGGATCGACACAACCTTGCGCCATTGGTCGAAGGTGAATTCCTCGACCCGCTTCACCATCTGGACGCCGGCATTCGAGAGCAGGACGTCCACCCGCCCACAGGCTTTGAGCAACTTGTCGATACCCTGCTCCACGGCGTCCGGGTCGGTCACGTCCATGTCGACGCCCATGTGCCCGTCGCCGAGCGCGTTCGCGGCTTTTTTCGCGGCGTCTCGAGGTCGATGTCGGCGATCGCCACCTTGGCGCCCGCTTCGGCGAAGCATTTGGCGGTCTCGAGGCCGATGCCGCTCGCGCCGCCGGTGACGACGCAGATCTTGCCATTGAGTTTCATTACTGTTTCGCCTTCATTGCTTGTGGTGAGTGTCTGGGCTCCCGCATGCTGGGTCGGTCAGGAAACAGGCCGAGGGCGCGCGGGCGACTTGTCAGCCCCCGGCCGCGCATTGGCTTTTGGAGGCGCGCTTCAGGCCGCAAGTTGGCCGCGGATCGGATAGTCGTTGTCGCGGACGAACTTCAGCCCCTTGGCGAGGCCCGCGAGGTCCGGACGGGCGAAGGGCGCGTTCGACCAGCACGGGCCAAAAGCTGCCGGGCATCGCTCGCCGAACTCGCGTTTTCCGGGAACATAAGCCCATAGCTTGCCGCCTTGGAAGATCGGATCGCGGCGCATTTGCCCGTCGCCTACGGAATAAAACCTTGTTTTCATGGAAAATCGTGCGCTGCTCCCGGAACGTTCGGGCACCTTCACAGCTTTCCCCCTCACAAACTTCAACTTCGAAAAGATGGGAATGACACATGTCCGATATGAACGTCGACCCAAGCAACATCGAAGCCAGCCGCGTCAACGGGACAAAGGTTTACAATCGCCAGCGTGAAAACCTTGGCAGCATCTACGATCTGGTCATCGGCAAGCGAGACGGCCAAGTCAAATACGCCATTATGTCCTTCGGCGGTTTTCTCGGCATCGGCGACGAGTATCATCCGCTTCCCTGGGCGCAGCTCGACTACGATGAGCGCCAGGGCGGTTACGTTGTCGATCTGGACAAAGGTCGGCTGGAAGGCGCGCCGCGCTTTCGCAACGACAGCGCACCGGATTGGAACGATCCGACCTATGGCCGCACGGTCGATGATTATTACGGTGTCAGGGGACTGTAGCCCGGCACAGGGGGAACTCGTCGCGAGCAAGATGGATCACAGCATCCATCCGATGCGTCGGAGGGCGCTTAATAGGAGAAGCCTCGGTCATGCCGAGGCGCTTCCTTACCGCCAGGAGTCCGAGGCGGATCAGACTCCCACGCAGCAAGCCTGCAGCGGTGTAAATAGTCGAGATGGCTCGGAAACCATATTTCGAGCCGCGTCTCATGACTTATATTTGAGAAGGAGCGAAACGAATGGCGACCACAGTGGGAAATGAAGGCGACATCGAAGGCCTTGTCACGGATCTGATCTACCTTGAGCGCGATGCGATCGCCGCATACGAATCCTCCATTGAGAAGCTTTCGGACGCATCCTTGAGCGGCGAACTCGCCAGGTTCCTCAACGATCATCGCCAGCATCTCGACGTTCTCAACGAGATAGCCCGCGAGACCGGGGCGCAGGCTCCATTGGAAGGCGACGCGAAACAGATGCTGACGACCGGCAAAATCGCGTTGGCTAATCTAATAGGCGACGCGGCCATTCTCAAAGCGATGAAAACGAACGAGGACGACACGGTAACGGCTTACGAACGAGCTGCGACGCATCAGGACGCCATCCCGAAATCCAAAGCGTTCTTTGAAAAGGCCTTGTCCGACGAGCGTCGCCATCGCGAATGGATGGAACAGACCTACCAAGCCCTTTAGACGACTCCTGGGGCTTTGCCGAAGGCTGAGCCGAGAAGTTAGCTTCTGGATGTCACGGCCGATTGGTCAGCCGTTTTCTTTGGATAAACCAATAACAAGGAGATTCAGGATGAAACGCTCTTCAATCCTACTCGCAAGCAGCGCGTTCTTCACGCTTGGCGCGAGTTCAGCCTTGGCCGATTGCGCCGAGGAAATTGCCGTGCTCACTGGATCAGCTGCAGGGTCCGCCGCGATGAGCGGAACGCTCGATGCAAGCGGTGGAGAAGCGGCGGGTACCACGGGAGTCGCGGAAGGCACCACGACAACCTTTACCGAGGCGGGCAAGATAACGACCAGTGGCGGAGCCGAGGTTTCGGCTGCGGATTCTGGGGGCATCAGCAAGGACGGCACGATCGCGCCGCTCGAGACCGACAAGGCGGCAACCACCGGGGCAGCCGAAGGCGGCGCGGCGACCTCTGCGACGTCGGGCGCCGTTGCCGCACCGCCTGATATGGCGGGCGGTTCCGCAACCGCCCCAGCGACGCCTTCAGATGGCAGTGGTGATCCGGCTGCCTCTGCCAAGTCTGGCGAGACGACATCCATGTCGGACACCAAGACTACATCCACGACCGAGGCCGATTCAACGGCGAGCAGCGACGCGCCCGGAATCTCCGACAATAGCGCTGCTTCGCCTTCACCAACCGATACTGCAGCAACGTCGACCCCGGGATCAGACACTTCCGACCCGAGGAACCCGATGCCCGCGGCTGGAGCCGACGCCAGCGCTAACGGAACAACAACGGCCGATAATACAGGCACCGGCGCCGCCGCGACTGAGGGAGGACAAATCGTCAAGGACGGCTCGACGATGCCGTTAGAGAATGCGGCGGGCACAGCCGATACGGATGTCGCCATGTCCGCTCAGGACGTTAAGGCGCAACAGGAAGGCGCTGACACGGCGGCTGCCGCGGCCGACACGCAAGCCCGTCACACGCCCTCGATCAATCCCGCCTTCACCGCCGCGCTTGAAAAGGCGCGGACGGCCTTAGAGCAGGGCGACGAAGCCGCCTGCCTAACGGCCGTTGAGGAAGCGCGAGCCATTCAGGGCTGAGCTGTCACTTAGCGACCCTCTCAAAGACCGTCTCTGCACGGCATTGCCGGGCAGAGACATCCCACGTCGTCTCACCGCCATGACCAGGCCAGTTGCAGCTGCCCGACATTCTCGGTGTTGATCTGGTCAAGTTCGCTATACCATGCGCGGGTTCCTGGGCCGGCATCTGCAAATTCTCGCCCGCGTTCCCTGGCTCCTGCGCGAACGTCGGATGCACAAAAGTCGCCGCGAAGAACAAAGCGTGAAACCGCACATACGCCAGCGGCGCACGTTGTTGCTACCCCGTGTCGGTCCTTCGAGACCGTTACCGGCCTTGGCCATGAACGCACGGTCGCGCCCTTCCCAGTCGGCGGGAGATTGCACCGCTGAATTTAAACCTCGTTAGCGGGGAAGCGGCTAACGAAGTGAGGCGGTCGATTCGCCGAGCGATGACGCGTTTTCAGGCATCGAACTCATCACGTGTCTCCCACTCTGCCGAACGCGAGTTAACTTATTTGAATGTTGCCGGTTTCAAAATGCGGGATGCTGCTTCCCTTCAAAGGAGAAATCAATGTCGAACGCCATGCGCGAGGCCGTCGAAGAAGCAGTCGTCCGAGTAAAGTCGAATGGGACCGTTCTTGACGTAAACCGTCTGGCCCAGCGGCTCGTGGCCGCTCAGGACGGCGCCGGCACTTGGGTCCAGGAGGAGGTCGCGCTGGAACTGATCGAAGCGGCGACGCGCCATCAGGTCGCGATGGAATTTCACGAGACCTCCGCATGATCGCCGCCGCTATCGGCGAAATGCCCGATGATCCGTTCGTATTCGGCTTCCCAGGTGCCGTAGGAGCCTCCGGCTAGTCCGATCAGAGGCATTGCGATCCAGAACCGTAATCCGGCCCCGTTCGGCCTTAATGATCTTCGCGCCTTCCAGGACGTGGGTCGCGAGCGTGACGTTCGAACGACGCACCGCCAGCATCACACCCAACGCCAGCACCACGGCCCGCATGCGCGGGTGGCTCGTGCTCAACGGCAGTACGGAGATCCGGAGCTCCTTCGGCGAAATCTCCGCCACCCACGTCACGCTCGCCGCCGCCATCTGGCTGCATACCATGGCGCCGCTGGCGCAAGGCGACACCGTCGAGTTGCAGGGCACGTTCCGCGCTGCGGACGGGTATTTCGCCGCCGACCACACGTCCTTCTGGGGCTGCAAGATCGGCTGAGCGGCGAGAGGATCCACCCATGACACCACCCCGATCCGAGGGCTACGTGCGCATGCCCGATGCCGAATTCGAGGCGATCCTGACGCGGGCCGCCGAGGAAGGCGCCAGGCGCGCGCTCGCCGATGTCGGCCTCGACGGCGACGAGGCCGCGCTCGACATCCGGGATCTCCGCTCCCTGGTCGACTGCATCCGGCTGGTGCGCCGCACCGCGATGCAGACCGCCGTCCGGATGATCACCACCGGCGTCATGCTGGCGCTGCTGGCCGGCATCGCGATCAAGCTGAAGATCTTCGGCGGCGGTCCGTAGCCGCGCACCGCCCCAATTCACCAGCCCACCCCACCCGAACCCGCCCCCGGCGGACATTGCCCGCCTGATCGTAGGATTGCGCGGCTTTGCCGCGCTGGGCGGGTTTTTCGTTTTCGGAGGACCCCTGACCACGACCTTCTATCACCATTGGCGGGATGTGCCCGAGGGCACCTGGCGCTGGCCCAACTTCTCGCCCGACGAAATCGCCTGCCGTGGCACTGGAAAGCTGCTGATCAACGCCCCAGCGCTCGACAAGCTGCAGACGCTGCGTGACCGGCTCGGCAAGCCGCTGATCGTCCGCTCGGCCTATCGCAGCCCCGAACACAACCGCGCCGTCGGCGGCGTGACGCGGTCGAGGCACATGGATGGCGCGGCCTTCGACATTGCCATGACGAACCACAACCCGGTCGCGTTCGAGGCGGCGGCGCGGACGGTTGGCTTCCTCGGGTTCGGCTTCTATCCGCGCTCGGGCTTCATCCATGTCGACCTCGGACCCGTCCGCCAGTGGGGCGAGCGGTTCCACGTCCGTGAGACCGCCTTCGCTGCCGAAACCCCACCCGCGCGCGAAGTGCTGGCCGAGAGCCGCACCATGAAGGGCGGCGGCGCGGCCGGTGTGGCGACGCTGGGCGTGGCCGGGGTCGAGGTGGCTCAGGACGTCCTGACCGAGACCCAATCCGCCATCCTGCCGCTCGTGCCGTATCTCGACACGCTGCGCTGGGTGTTCATCGCCGTGGCGCTCGCGGGCATCGCCGTGACCATCTACGCCCGCCTCGGTGACTGGCGCCGGGGGCAGCGATGATTGCGGCTTTGCTTGGAGGATTCGTCACCAGCCCGTGGGCGCGAACCTCCTTGCGCTACGGCGCCGTCGCGTTCGCCATCCTGTTGTTCCTGCTTTCGATCCGCCGCGCCAGTGAACGCGCCGGGCGCATGGCGGAACGCGACAGCTACCGGCTCAAGCAATCATCGGGCCGCCGCCGTTCCCCTGTGCCCAATAAAAGGGCGGAGCAAAACCAGGCCACCGACGACGCCGTCGATCCAGAAACCGGCGAGATCTCCGCGACCTGATCCCCAAACCCGATCGCCGACGCACGAAGGGGCCCGATCGGGCCCCTTCGTGCACCAGCGCCCCTACGCCACCGTGGCCTGGTTTTACTCCGCTCCACTGGCCTGGATTTGCTCCGTCGTTGACATGGCAAATGAAAGGAGGCCGGCGCCAGTCGCACGCATACCAGGCACGTCCGGCTTTCCAGCTCCGCTTTCGCCCGCCAAGCTTTCCGGCGGACACGGCCTTTCCGGCAGGACCCGGCGGGCGCGGCGAAACACGCCCCGCCCGCCGTTCCGGACAGTTCTCGCCTATGCGCCGAAAGCCGAACCAGGACGCTGCCCTGTCATCAATTCGCCGGAGCCGGAGCCGGCGTCTCCGACTCGGCCGGTGCCTCCTGCTCGGCCAGCGCTTCTGCCTCGGCTGGCGCTTCCGCCGCGTCGGGCGCGGCCGGGGCCGCATCGCCATCGCCATCCGCGGCGGGTGTCTCCACGCTCACGTCGGGCGTATCGACGTCGACACTGGTGTCACCGCCGCCGAACATGCCGTCACCGAACAGGAAGAACGCGGCGATGAGGAGGACGAGAACGAGGACAACCGCGGCGATCATACCGCCACCGCCGCGCCTCGGACCATCGACGCGGTCATTGTTGACGATGACGGTTCGGTCCTCGCGGGGAACGGTCGGATCGCCGGGAGGTGGGACGTCGCGTGGGTCGGACATGTGCTTTGCTCCTGTTGAGACGCCGGCGGAATTGCGGGCCGGACGATGGAGGAGCGCCGGCCATCCAACGCTCCTCCGGAGATGCGCAATGACCGTCAGCGAACGACGTAGACGACCTTGCGCGTGCCGGTTTCAACCAGGACCGGCTGACCGTTCACATAGACATAGCGGTATTCGTAGTCCGGGATCTCCCTGAGTTCGACCGTCTCGGGAAGGGTGGCTCCGACGACGGCCTCGCCTTCGAGATATACCGGCTCGACTTTGTTGGACCGGACGTAGGAGACCGCCGTCTCGGGCGGGTCGATAATCGCCCCGGCGGCAAGGCCCGCGGCCCCGCCGATGGCGGCGCCGATCGGACCGCCCACGATGGCACCGGCGACGGCGCCGGTCGTAGCGCCGGCAAGCCCGCCGCCGCCGTTGTCTTCATAGGTCGCAACCGGAACCGCGAGTTCCTGGCGGCGCTCCACCACCACGACGCGCTCGCCGGACATGTCGGCTGTCAGATATTTGGCGAAGGCCCACCCCTCTTGACCGTCCACCGTGACCTTGCACCACGAGCCGCTCTCGAGACAGCCCACGACCGTGGCCTCGCCCTCGTTCGGGATGAGGCCAACGATGTCGTAGTTGGGGCCGGGACCGGCGCGCACGTTGAGATCGGTCGTCGCGGTGATGGCCGTTTGGGCGAGAGCGGGCGTTGCCAGCACGACCAGGGCGGCGGTGCCGGTGGCGAAAATGGTTGGGAATTTCATAAAACTTACTCCTAAGAGCCTGAGCGAAAAGGAGTTGAGCGATATCAGCAGGTTGTGATTCCCCTACGTTGTCGAGACGATGGGGAATCGAGATGGCCTGG
>NZ_JAZHLJ010000047.1:0-30566 GCF_036549495.1 Aurantimonas sp. C2-5-R2 | reverse complement strand
GGGGGTGGATGTGATGAGCCGACATGTGGAAGCGATCGACCCTCGATCTCCGATGAGGACGACCGAAACGGTGGGGCGGGCCGGTCCAACGGATTATCCAGCTCTCTCCGGCGATAGGGGGCCGATTTCAGCTATCGGACGGATGCATCCGCAGACCATGGGCGGACGAATTTTGTAGTCGCCATCACGCCTTTCTTCCCTGCGGCGGGACATCGTGCATCCAGCATCGGTGAATGGTCGACGGCGGCGCGTCGCGCAATGCAGCGCTGCCAAGGGTGCTGAGCGCCAAGAAGAGGTTCAATGAAGATTATGGCCTATGCGGTTTTTCACACCACCCAAAACGATCGCAAGCCGTCCGGCTGGAAACGCTGGGTCTATTCGACGAACCATAAAGATATCGGGACGCTCTATCTGATCTTCGCGATCTGCGCGGGCATCGTCGGCGGCGGGCTCTCCATTGCGATGCGCATGGAGCTCCAGGAACCGGGCATGCAGATCTTCGGCGATCCGCAGCTCTACAACGTGTTCGTGACCGCTCACGGCTTGATCATGATCTTCTTCGCAATCATGCCGGCGCTGATGGGCGGGTTTGCCAATTGGATGATTCCGATCATGATCGGCGCGCCGGACATGGCGTTCCCGCGTCTCAACAACATCTCGTTCTGGTTTCTCGTTGCGGCCTATCTTCTGTTCGTGACGTCGCTGTTCGTCGAGGGAGCTCCCGGTTCCAACGGCGCTGGCACCGGCTGGACCCTGTATCCGCCGCTTTCCACGATCGGTCATCCAGGTCCTGCTGTCGACCTGGCGATCGTCTCGATCCATATTGCTGGCGCGTCCTCGATTCTGGGTTCGATCAACTTCATCACCACCATCCTCAACATGCGCGCGCCGGGCATGACCCTGCACAAGATGCCGTTGTTTGCCTGGGCGGTTCTGGTCACAGCCTTCCTGCTGCTGTTGTCGCTGCCGGTGCTCGCCGGAGCGATCACCATGCTGCTCACCGACCGCAATTTCGGCACGACCTTCTTCGATCCATCGGGGGGCGGTGATCCGATCCTGTACCAGCATCTGTTCTGGTTCTTTGGCCATCCGGAAGTCTACATCATGATCCTGCCGGGTTTCGGCGTGATCAGTCACGTCATCTCGACCTTCTCGAAGAAGCCGGTGTTCGGCTATCTCGGAATGGCCTACGCCATGGTCGCGATCGGCATCGTCGGCTTCGTTGTGTGGGCCCACCACATGTTCACAACGGGCATTTCACTCAACGCGCAGCGCTACTTCATGTTCGCGTCCATGGTGATCGCCGTGCCCACGGGCATCAAGATCTTTTCCTGGATCGCGACGATGTGGGGCGGTTCGATCACCTTCCGCGTTCCGATGCTGTGGGCGGTCGGTTTCATCATCGTGTTCACTATCGGCGGCGTCACCGGCGTGATAGTCGCCAATGCCGGCCTGGACCGCGTGTTGCACGATACCTATTACGTCGTCGCGCACTTCCACTATGTGCTGTCGCTGGGCGCCGTCTTCGCGATATTCGCCGCCTGGTACTACTGGTTCCCGAAAATGACGGGCTACATGTACAACGAGACGATCGGCAAGATTCACTTCTGGACGACATTCGTCGGCGTCAATATCCTGTTCTTCCCGCAGCACTTCCTCGGCGCTGCGGGCATGCCGCGCCGCTATATCGATTACCCGGAAGCCTTCGCCGGCTGGAATTTCGTTTCCTCGATAGGCTCCTACATCTCCGGCGTTGCGCTGTTGGTCTTCCTCTACGGCGTGTGGGAGGCCTTCACCCGGAAGCGACTTGCCGGCGCCAATCCCTGGGGCGAAGGCGCGACATCGCTGGAGTGGCAACTGTCGTCGCCGCCACNCCTCTACGGCGTGTGGGAGGCCTTCACCCGGAAGCGACTTGCCGGCGCCAATCCCTGGGGCGAAGGCGCGACATCGCTGGAGTGGCAACTGTCGTCGCCGCCACCCTACCACCAATGGGAAGAGCTGCCGCGCGTCCGTTAAGGACGGTACGAATGGCGCGATGGGAGCACGAGGTTACCCGCACCTTGCTCGACAAAGCGACTGGGTCACGCTCGACCATCGTTTCCAGCTGAGGCGACCATCCCCGTTCCAGAGGGCCCCGCCACCTCGTTCGCCGTGTGAATCTGCCTCGTCGCGAGGTTCATATCCAAACCGACATGTAATTCCATCGCTGGTCGTCCGTGAAGAACGCCGATCGGGGACGAATGGGGGGCTCTTCGGGCTCGTCCTTCATTCGACGCGGTCAGGCGTTGGCGAGCCGCGGCTGGGTTTTGTGCAGGAGCAGCGCAATCAGGACACGCCAAANCCCTACCACCAATGGGAAGAGCTGCCGCGCGTCCGTTAAGGACGGTACGAATGGCGCGATGGGAGCACGAGGTTACCCGCACCTTGCTCGACCCAAAAGAAGAACTGGACGGACGACCCTGCGGCCGCAAGCACCGACGTCGATGCGCGCAAGCTGGCCGCGATATACGGCCGCGGCGCCCCCCATGTCCGGCGCAAATTCCGGCTGAAATGCTATCGCTGTGGTTCAAATGAGATCGAGTATCGGGTTCGAGCCAACGAACATTGCTCCGTTGGCGCCGAACCCATTTGCTCTTTCATGATCCGCTGGCCGCTCTCCGGCCTTCTCCTCCGCCGCTCGCCGGAGGTTCGGCGCGAGGCAGCCGTCCTGGTTACGGTGCATGGCGCGCAAGGGATCTGGATCGAAGCGCGCGAGCGGCCGCGGGGCAGCGGTGCGAAGCGAGCGCCGGGAGGCCGACTATCAGCGCCAGTAGCGCTACTGGACGGCCGTCATGCGCGAGATCAACCGCGGTTCATTCGAGCGAACGGCCGTCACGCCTCCACGTCGGACGTTCCATATTTCCATCTAGATGCGGCGGCTCCGGCAACCGGGTTTCTTCGCGACGCCGACAGCCCGATGGCGCGAAATGATGAATGCGCCTCGAACTCCTGAGAGCCGAGGCGCAGGCGTTTACTTGGCAGCGGATACGACGACTTCGATCAGCACGTCCTTGCCAAGTTCGGCAACACCGATTGTCGCACGGGTCGGCAGGTGTTCGGCCGGGATCCACTCCAGCCAGGCTTCGTTCATGCCGTCCTTCTGGGCAAAATCCGAAATATAGATCATCGCCGTCAGAAGCTTCTCCTTCGAAGAGCCGACCTTGGCCAGAAGATCGTCGATCTTGGCGCAGATCTCGGCGGTCTGGCCCTTCATGTCCTTGGACTTGTCGTCGGCGACGAGGCCGCCGAAATAGAGCACGTCGTTATGCTCAACGACGCGATGATTGATCTTGGTCTGGATATGGCGAGTGATCACGCGGAGTGTCCTTGGTCTGGCGTGAGTGGTGATCCGGAGGCTCTGGCCCCCGGGGCGAAACGGGTGATGGAAAATGGCGCGATCGGCGCGTTGGTGCGGCCGCCGGAGACCAGTTCGGCCATGATCTCGCCGACCCCTGGCCCCATCTGGAAGCCATGGGCCGAAAAGCCGAAGGCGTGATAAGCGCCCTCCTGCGTCGATGATGGCGAGATCACCGGGATGTCGTCGGGCATGCGCCCCTCGATGCCGGCCCAGGATCGCACGATCGTCGCGCCGCGCATGATCGGGAAGATCGCGATCGCGGTCTCGGCGGTCTGCTGCAGTTCGCCGAAGACCATCTCGGACACGTTGGTCTCGGGTCTTGCCCGGCCGAGCCTCCCGCCACCGATGACGACGGTTCCGTTGGCCATCTGCTTGAAGGAAAGCGGCCGACCGGTGCCGCCGACCACCGCGTCGCAGAAACGCGGCATGCGCTGAGTGACGATCATCATCGGGGCGATCGCCTCAACCGGCACCGGTTCGCCGAGCTGGCGGGCGATCTCGCCGGCCCACGCCCCGGCGCAGTTGAGAAGCCTGCGCGCGGTGAAGTCGCCGCGATCGGTCCTCGCCCTGAAATCGGGACCGACCCGTTCGACCGTGTGGACGCGACAGTTCTCCTCGAAACGGACCCCGAGCGATCGCGCCTTGCGCTGGAAGGCGAAGGTCGTCTGGTAGGGCAGGGCAAAGCCATCGTCGAGGCTGGCGAGTCCGCCGACGCAGTGCTCGGCCACCGCCGGAAGCTCCTCGCGCAGGCGCTTCCGGTCGAGGATGACCTCGTGTTCGAACCCCATGGTCCGCAGGTCGGCTGCGCGGGCGGCGAGCGTCTCGAGTTCAGCTTCGGTTTCGGCGACCTTGATCTGCGGAGCTCTCTGGAACCCGCAATCGTCGTCGACGAGGTCCCCTATCCGATGCCAGATCTCCATCGAGCGCTGGGAGATCGGCACTTCCGCGTAGTGGCGGCCGAGCCGGCGCACGCCGCCGGCATTTACGCCCGAGGCGTGGCGCGCCACCGTGTCCTTCTCGATCACGACGACGTCGAGACCGCGCAGGGCGGCGTGGAGTGCCGCCGAGCAGCCATGGATGCCACCACCGATGACGAGAAGATCCGCCGTCCGGTTGGTCATGAGCAACGCCTTTCGGGTCAGGGCACGGACCGGAAAGCGGCGAACCGGCTTTCCGCAAGGACTATGGTCGAACAAACGGCTGGAGCGCGACCGACGATACGCATCGTGCGGTCGAAACGCATGCTATTCGGCCGCTTCGCGCGGCGCCCCGCGATCCAGCCCGGCCAGTTCCGACAGCAGCAGCGGCTTCAGCGGCGGGCGGATGCGATAATAGTCGATGGCAGACGGCTCCTCACCGCGCGCGGCGGCGATGATCTCGGTGACGGCAAGGCCGCACATCCGCCCCTGGCAAGGCCCCATGCCGGATCGCAGGAACGACTTGATCTGGTTCGGCCCCGGAGCGCCGAGCGCCACCGCCTCGCGGATCTGGCCGGCGGTGATTTCCTCGCAGCGGCAGACCATTGTTGAATCATGCGGCGCGAGCACGTCCTGCGACGGCGCATAGAGCGCTTCAAGAAGCGGCCGCACGGCGGCGTCCCTGCGCAGTTCGGCTCGCAGTCCTTCGCGCCCTTTCGGGGAAGACTTGCCGGCTTTCTCGGCGATCCGCATTGCGACCAGCCGGCCGCGCATTGCCGCCGACTTCGCGCCGCCGATACCGGCGCCGTCACCAGCGACGAAAACGTCCGCCACACTCGTCTCGAAATTCTCGTCGAGGACCGGCAGGAAGGCGCGCTGGCTGGCGTCGAAGCGATGTTCGCAATTGAGCAGCCGGGTGATCTGCTGGTTTGGCACGACCCCCTGATGCAGGGCGACGTGGCCGGTCTCGATCCGGTGCCGCGTTCGGCCACTGGTGAAGGTCACAGCCGCTGCGGCGGTTTCCCCTTCGACGACGATGTTCCCTGCGTCGCGGTGGACCGGCACGCCGGTCTTCTTCACCGCCCGCATCATGGCGAAGCCCTTGGCGAGATAGCGCCAGCCCGGCAAGGCCTTGCCGAGATGCCTCGCCGCTTCGCCGTAACGGCTCCGCGGCACGGTCTCGACGATGGCCTTCGGCGACGCGCCGGCGGCGATCAGCTGGGTCGCGGCCAGCCAGAGCAGCGGGCCGGAGCCGACGAGGACGACGTCCTCCATCACGATTCCCGACGTCTTGAGCAGGATCTGCACCGCGCCGACGCTTGTGACGCCGGGCAATGTCCAGCCGGGCATCGGCGTCGGCCGCTCGATGGCTCCGGTCGCGACCACGAGACTGTTCGCAGAGACGCTGTGCGAGTTGCCGCCAGCTGAGTAGTCGATGCGTTTTCCGCCGTCGATGTTCCAGACGACCGCGCCGGGCACGTATTCAGCATTCGACGCACGCAGCGCCGCAGCGAGCTCTGCACCGGTGTCATAGTCCGGCCCGAGGATCCTCCGACGCGCGGCGTCCGACGCCTCAACGTCGCGATAGATCTGGCCGCCGGGCCGCGTCTGCTCGTCGAGAACGAGGGTCGAAAGCCCTGCCTGGCTGGTCTCTGCCGCCGCCGCCATGCCGGCCGGGCCGGCGCCGACGATCACCACGTCGAAACTTTTCATGCCACCACCTCGTCCGCCTTCTGACGGCAAACGTTCATTCCCGGCCGCACCTCGATCATACAGGCCTGCCGGTTCGGCACGCCGTCGATCTCGACCAGGCATTCGAAGCAGACGCCCATCATGCAGAAGGGGCCGCGCGGCGCGCCGGTGACGACCGACTGGCGCGTCGTTGTCTCGCCGTTAGCGATCAGCGCTGCGGCGATCGTCTCGCCCGCGCGCGCCGACATCTCCTTTCCCTCGAAGGTGAAGCGGACCGTCTCACCGGTCCCGTCAATTCGCTGGGGCATTGAACCTCCTTGCGGTGAATGCGGACAGTTCCTCGCCGAGTTCGCCGCGGGCGATCATCGGTGCGAGAGCGAGCGCGTGGGAGCCGGCGAGCGTCACGCCGGAATGGCAGTTGACCGAGAAGACGCCGGGATGCGTCTCGGACTGTTGGTAGATCGGAAAACCGTCCGGGCTCATGATCCTGAGCGCCGCCCAAGCGCGCACGATCCTGAGGTCCTTCAGGAATGGGAACATCCGGATCGCGCGGGAGGCCAGCGTCGCCATGACGTCGCTCGAGGAGGAGACGTCGAAGCCGACATCCTCGTGGCTGTCACCGATCAGGATCGAGCCCTCGCCGGTCTGCCGCACGACGTGGGTCGGAATCGAAAGGCGCGGCCGGGTGCGCTCGGTGACGAGGATCTGGCCCTTCAGCGGCGCGATCTTCAGGTCGAGGCCGACCATCTCCCCGAGTGGCTTGTTGCCGAGGCCGGCGGCGAGCACGACCTGCCCGGCGCGAAAGGTGCCGGCGCGGGTGGTGATGGCGTAGCCGTCGCCGTCGCGGCTGATCCCGGTCGCCCGCGCATCGGCGATGATCGTGCCGCCGCGCCGCTTCAGAGCGTCATGCAGCGCGCGCAACAGGTAGAGCGGGCTGGCGTGACCGTCATGTTCGCAATAGGTCCCGCCGACGACCTCCGGGCCAAGGCCCGGCAGCATCGCGTCGAGCTCCTGCCGGTCGACGATCCGCGCGCCGTAATGGGCGACGCCGTGGACGTTGTGGAGTCGGGCGAGCAGTGCCCGGCGACTGTCCATCTCCGTCTCGGACAGGCAGAAATGCACCCCGCCAGGCTTTGCATAGAAGGTCGAGACGCCGGTCTCGTCCTTCAGCATGGCGTCGAGGGATGGCCAGAGATCCGCACTCTTTCGAGTCCAGATGGCATAGTCAGGATAGCCGTCGCCCTTCGACTGCACCCAGACGAGGCCGAAATTGCCCCGTGAAGCGCGAAAGGCAACGTCGCCCTCGTCGAGAACGGTGACGGACAGACCTTCCCGGGCCAGACCGTAGGCGGTGGCTGCGCCGACGAGGCCGCCGCCGATGACGATCGTGTCGCTCGGCATCAGCGGGATCCTTCTCCGATGAGCAGACGGTCGAGCCCATAGATCCGGTCGACGATCAGCATCAGCGCGACAGTGAACAGGATGGCGACCGTCGAGACCGACGCGACCAGCGGGTCGGTAGTCTGGGTGATGTGCGAGAACAGCTTGACCGGCAGCGTCGTCGTCGCCGGATTGACGATGAAGACGGTGACCGTCAGCTCGTCGAAGCTGGTGATGAAGGCCAGCACCCAGCCGCCGACGATGCCCGGGATGATGGCCGGCAGGGTGATCCGCCGGAACACCGTCCAACCGCCCGCGCCGAGAGAAGTGGCGGCCCGCCCGATCGACGGATCGAGACCGGTGACAGAGGCGAGGACCAGCCGCAGCACGAACGGCACGATGATGACGACGTGGCAGAGGACGAGCCCCGAGAAAGTGCCGTTCATCCCGGCCATCGACAGGAAGCGCAGGAAGGCGATACCGAGCACGACGGTGGGCACAGTCAGCGGCGACAGGAACAGCGCCTGCAGCGCATCCCGCCCGCGGAACCGGCCGCTGCCGATCGCCAGTCCGGCCGGGATGCAGATCACCGTGGCGATGGTCGCCGAGGCGACGCCGAGCTGAAGGCTGACGATCGCGGCGTCGATGAAGTCGGGATTGTCGAGGATCGCCTGGAACCAGCGCAGCGAGATGCCGCTCGGCGGGAATTCGAGGAACCCTTCCGGCGTGAACGAGACGCCGACGACGACAATCAGCGGCGCCAGCATGAAGGCCGCGAAGACGAGGCTGAAGAGCTTGGCGAAGGAGCCGTTGGTTCTCATTCGAACACTCCCGCGAAACGCTTCTCCACCAGCCGGTTCCAGGCCACCATGATGGCGAGGACGGAAACGAGAAGAATGACCGCGATCGCCGCGCCAAGCGGCCAGTTCAGCGTGTTCAGGAATTCGTCGTAGACGGTGGTCGAGGCCACCTTGACCCGCCGTCCGCCGAGGATCGCCGGCGTCGCGAAGGCGCTGGCCGAGAGCGAGAAGACGATCAGCGAGCCGGAAAGGATGCCTGGCATAGCCTGCGGCAGGACGATCCGCCGGAACACCGTCAGCGGCTTCGCCCCGAGGGATTCGGCCGCCCTCTCGGTGGCCGGGTCCTGGCGCTGCAGCGCCGCCCAGATCGCGAGGATCATGAAGGGCACCATCACATGGACGAGGGCGATGACGATGCCGCCAGAGGTGTACATCATCTTCAGCGGCCGCTCGATCAGGCCGAGATGGGTAAGCGCCTCGTTGATCACGCCCCGGTTGCCCAGAAGGATCGCCCAGCCGAGCGTGCGCACCACCACCGAGATCAGCAGCGGCCCGAGCACGACGAGGATCATCACCGATCGCCAGAACGGATGCATGCGCAGCAGGAAATAAGCTTGGGGTGTCCCGATCAGCGCGCAGATCACCGTCGTCGCCAGGGCGATCAGGAAGGTGCGCAGGAAGATCTCGTAGAAATAGCTGTCGCCGAGGACATCGGCGTAGTTATGGAAGCCGAAGGTCGGCTTGATGCCGCCATAGAAGTCGAAGCTGTTGAATGAAAGTACCGCCGTCATGACGAGCGGGGTCACCAGCATGACGGCGAAGAGCACGAGCGCCGGGGCGCTCAGGAGCCACGGACGGGCACTGCTATTCGTCATGCCGCCGCCTCCGCGGCGAGCAGGCGCAGATGGTCGCGATGCCAGTTCAGATGGACGGTCTCGCCGAGTTCCGGCTCGCGCCGGCCGCTGTTGCTGCGCACGACGAGCAGCGCGCCGAGCGGCGTATCGACCTTCAGCAGCCATTGGTCACCGAGGAAAACCCGCTCGATCACCTGGCCGGGCACGATCGCCTCGCCCTCGGCGCAGAACTCGATCCGCTCAGGCCGCAGCGACATCAGCACGGGTCCGGGCGCACCGGCCGAGGCCGGGCCGTCCAGCGTGAGGTCGCCGCAGCGCAAGATCGTGCCCTCGGCGCTCTGGCTTTCGAGATGGGCGTTGATGACGTTGCTCTTGCCGAGGAACGACGAGACGAAGGCGTCCTTCGGCCGGTCATAAGCGTCGAAGGGCGAAGCCTCTTGGACCAGGCGACCGCCCTGCATGACGGCGATTCGGTCGCTGAGGGCCATCGCTTCCGACTGGTCGTGTGTGACGAGCAACGTGGTCACGCCGGCTTCCTGCTGGATTCGCCTCAGTTCCAGCTGCATTTCCTCGCGCAGCTTGGCATCGAGATTGGAAAGCGGCTCGTCGAGCAGCAAGAGTTCGGGCTCGATGACGAGGGCTCGGGCGAGCGCCACGCGCTGGCGCTGGCCGCCCGACATCTGCCGCGGATACCGGCCGGAGAGGTTCGACAGATGGACGAGATCGAGGGTCTGGTCGATCCGCCGCCGACGCTCGTTGGCGGGAATTTTCCGCATTTCCAGCCCGAATCCGACATTCTCCTCCACCGTCATGTGGGGAAACAGCGCATAGGTCTGGAAGACGATGCCGAGACCGCGCTGGCGGGCCGGCACCCTGGCCAGATCCCGGCCGTTCAGCGAGATCGATCCACCGGAGGGCGTCTCGAAACCGGCGATCATCTGCAGCGTCGTCGTCTTGCCGCAGCCCGACGGGCCCAGCAGAGAAACGAACTCGCCTCGCTCGACTGAGAGTGTGAAGCGATCGACTGCCACGGTCTCACCGAAGCGCTTGGTCAGATCGCGAAGTTCCAGAATTGCCATTGCCGTTCGCTCAACCCGCCGGGAGATCGTCTTCCTGCGGGGCGGGATTGAAGCCCGCCCCGCCGATCGCTTGATGCGCTCGTGTCAGCGCTCGACTTCGCGCGCCCAGCGCTGGGTCCATTCCTGGCGGTTCTGGTTGATCGTGTCCCAGTCGACCGCGATCAGCTTGGAGATCTTCTCCGGGCCGTAGGGCAGCGTGTCGGCGAGTTCCTTCGGCAGCTCGGTCGTCTTGTTGACCGGTCCGGAACCCATGGCGTCGCCGAGCTTGACCTGGATTTCCGGGTCGAGAAGATACTTCACGAAGGCCTGCGCCTCGTCCGGAACGTCGGTCTCGACGACCGGGCAGGCGGCCAGCATCAGGGCGACGGCGCCTTCTTCCGGATAGGCGAACTTCGCCGGGAAGCCCGTGTCGGCGAGGGACTTGGTCCGGCCCGATCCCCAGATCGAGACGGCAATCTCCTTCGACTGGAAGATCTCCGACATCTTGCCCGAAGACGGTTCGAAGACGAGGACGTTCGGCGCGACGTCGTCGGCCATCGCCGTGAAACCGGGGTCGATATCCTTCTCGCCGCCGCCGTTTAGCCGCGCCATCATCACCAGCGTATGGAGGCCGTAGGTGTTGGAGATCGGCGGGATCGACAGAAGCTGGTCGTATTTCGGGTCGGTTAGGTCCTTCCAGCTCTTCGGGGCATCCCAGCCTTCCTTCTCGAACCATTCGGCATTGTAGGCAAAGCCGGTGGCGACGAAGCCGATGCCGATCGAGTTGGGCCCGAGCTTTGCGATGTCGTAAATGTCGTCCGAGGCGACGTCGGCCGCGAGCGGCGCACAGAAGCCGAGGGCGTCGGCCTGGTACATCGGACCGTCGTCGAGGATCACCACGTCGAGTTCCTGATTGCCCTTCTGGGCCTGCAGGCGGGCGAGGTTCTCGGTTGAATTGCCTGCGACGAACTGGATCGTCACATCATGGGACTTCTCGAACTCCGGTATGATGAGTTCCTTCATCAACGTCTCGAACGAGCCGCCGTAACCGCCGACGGTCAGCGTCTTGGTCTGCGCATGGGCGCTCGTCGCTGCTAGAAGCGAGCCCGCCGCGGCGAGCATGGCGATATGTTTCTTCATGAAGTCCCCCTACCGATCCCAGTTTGTAAGCAGGCCCATCGTTTGGGCATTTCCCATTCCATGCAAATGAAATTATAGGATAGAGCCATTCCATAAGGTTATAAGGTCGTCAGAATGCCGCAACCCAACATGCGCCAATTATCGGCCTTCAACGCCGTGATGAAGGCGGGCTCGGTCACCGAGGCAGCCGAACGCCTGTTCGTGACCCAGCCTGCGGTCACCAAGCTCCTGAAGGGGTTCGAGGAGGCCTGCGGCTTTTCCCTCTTCCATCGCGGGCAGGGCCGGCTGAAGCCGACAGTCGAAGCCAGGCAGCTGTTTGCCGAGACCGAGACGATCGAGGCTGGTCTGATGCGCATCACCCGCCTGGCGGAATCGATCCGCAATCTCGAGCGCGGCGAGGTGTCGGCCGTGACCTTTCCGGGGCTCGGCATGCACATCGCACCGCAAGCGGCGGCCTCGCTTCTCAAGCGCAGCCCGGAACTGCGGCTGCAACTCTTCACCCGCACGTCGCGCAGCATCGAGGATTCGATGGTCACCGGCAAAGCCGATTTCGGGATCAGCCTGTTGCCGGCGACGTCGCCCGCGCTCGATACGCGCGAATTCGAGGCGATCGAACTGGTCTGCGTGGTCCCTGCGGACCACCGGCTCTCCAGAGCCGCGATGATCGACATCAAGGAACTCGACGGCGAGCAACTGGTCGCGCTCGGGCGGGAAGATCTCTCGTTCCCGATCATCGAAGCGGCGTTCCAGGGAGCCGGCGCGCGCATGCGGCCAGTCGCCGAGGTGCAGATGGCGGATGCGGCCTGCGCCATTGTCGCCGAGGGCTACGGCGTGTCGATTGTCCCGTCACTGGCTTCAGCAGGGGCACGGGATGGCCGTCTAGCCTTTCGCCCGCTACGGCAGCATATCAGGATGACATCCTGGCTCGTCACGCCAAAAGGCGAAAAGCTGTCCATGCTGGCTAACATCTTCCTTGACGAGATCCGAACACGGATCCGACGACTTCAGGTGCCGCAGAGCCTTGCAAACAAACCGGCTCCGGGTTCGCCCTATGAATTGAGCGAGTTGTTAAAAATACCAACAGCTGACCGGCGGCCGAGTGAGCTTTCCTTGGAAGCGAAAACACTGGACCCCATGGCCTTTCCGCCCGAAGAATGACCGCTCAGGGCCCAAGCCAGTCGTTTGCGGCTTTGCCAATGACAACTGGAAGCCGAACGGCAGCTTTCTCAGTGGGCGGATTGGATTCCGAATGGTCTCCTTACGGCCCTGAGCGGTCGATTAGTACTGCCCAGGTGAATGACCCGCTCACGGCCATCAACTCTCGCCGCGAGCATCGAGAAAAAGCGACGGTTCTCCGAGCTGGCCGCCCTTGAGAACGACCTCGAGGCCGTCGAATTCCGGCGATCGGCTGTGACACCGGCAAACTGGCGCGCCCTTGCCGAGAGGGTAGGCGATTTCCAACGCCGTCACCGGCGAGGCTTCGAGGACTCGTCCGGCCGTGTCGCCGCCGGCCACGACGAGCCGGCGCAGGCCGAGGCGCAGTACGGCTTCGGCCGCTATGAGGCCCAGAGTGCGACCAATCGCGTCCTGCGCCTCGGAGAAGGGAATGCACCGTTCGGTGGCGAGAGCCCTGAGTGCGGCGAAAGCCGGATCGTCGATGGTCTTGGCCGCGAACACGACAACTCCTGCGGCTCGACCCAACGCTGCGTCGATCGCCCGTTGGATCCGTTCGATCTCGAGCGGCGCGGCGGCCGGGTCGATCGCCTTCGCGACATCCAGGCGGATCGTTTCGAAACCGTTCGCCTCGGCGACATCGATCTGCTCCGCGGTGACCGGCGAGCAGCTGCCGGACAACACCAGAAGCCGGTCAACGGGCGGCATCGGTGGAAAGCTCTCCGCGGTCGCGGGCAGAAGCCCGGTTCGACGCCAATGCGCCACCAATGCGTATTGGAGCCCGGACGAAGAGGCGCTGAACACGGACCCGTCGCCGCCCTCCCAGACCAGGCGTCCCGCTTCGGCCTGGGTGGCATCGTCCGCAACGTCGATGAAGACCACCGTTCCGCGCTGATGTCTTGCATGCGCCGCGGCTTTCATGGCCGTCCCGTTCGCGAGGGCTGCGACATCGATCGATAAGATGCTTCTGTCGGTCTGCGCTGCCAGATGGAGGCGGAGATCGGCCTCTTTCATCGGCGTTACCGGATGCCGCGACATCGTCGGATGCCGGTCAATGCGGTAACGGTCGGCGCCGGCCGCCGCAAACAGGTTGGCGAAGACTTGCCAACGGCCGAGCTGCGGCGCTCCCACGATCGATGGCGACCACGCACCGTCAACGATCGCGTCGCCAATATCGATCGCCCGCCCGATCGAGCCGATATTCGTCGACGAATCGAAGGTGGAGCAGACCTTGTACTGAAGAATTCTTGGAGAAAGCGCGGCGAGCGCTCGAAACGGACCTCGCAGATGCTCATCCATCCATTCCGGAGATCGCGAGCGAGCCGTTCCCGCGATCCCGATGACCGGATAGTCGGCGAAACGAGCGAGATCGTCGGCGTCCGGCGTTCGTGTAAAGAGAATGGTGCGCAATCCCGCGAAGGCGGTCACCTCCATGGCGTCGGTCGAGCCTGTGAAGTCATCTCCGTAGAAGGCGAGGAGAACGCCGGCGGGAAGGCTCGCCGTCATGCGAATTTCTTGACTGCTGCGGCCAGATCCGGTGACGCCGCCGCCGCTTCGTGCAGCGGCACGCCCTGCATCGCCGCGTCCCAGGCTTCTCTCAAAGAGCGCACACCTGCCGCGATGCCCGACGGATGCGCGACGATACCCCCGCCGGCGCAGTAGATGAGGTCTCGTGAGCCGAGACGCTTCCACGTTCCCTCTGCCTGCTTCACGCTTTGCCCCGACGAAAACACCGGCATGACCAGGTCCGGACGGGTTTCCGAAATGGGGCTTAGGCAGGCTTTGGCCGACGCGATGACGCTGTCGTCAGGCTCCCAGAACTTGTTCGACAATCCGTTGACATGCATGTGGTCGACGCCGATGAGGCGCCAGAGCTTCTGCCAGGCGATGTAGGACCAGCCATTGTCCGGCGAGCGCCCGAGATATCCCCAGCCGTTGCGGTGTGCGTGGATCGGAAGGCGGGAATGACGGCGTAACGCGGTCATTCCCGTGAGCCCGATGCTGTTGAGGCTTACCATGACGCAGGTCCCGCCAAGCTTTTCGACGAGGTCGTGGCGGTGCAGCATTTCGTCGATTTCGCCGGTCAGATTGACGGCGTACATCACTTTGCGACCTGTCCGATCCGCGTGGCGCGCGATGACCGCCATCACCGCAGCGAGCCGCTCCTCGAATGGGCAATGGGACCCATCGGCCTGAAGTTCATCGTCCTTGATGAAGTCGATGCCGCCTTCGCACAATTGGTCGACGAGAGCCGCGGTTTCGGCGGGGCCGAGACCGACCGACGGCTTCACGATGGTGCCGATCAGCGGACGGTCCTCGACATTCGCAAGCCGGCGCGTGCCCTCTATGCCGAATGCGGGGCCGGGATATCGCTCGGCGAAGGCGGAAGGAAGATGGAGGTCGACGAGTTTGAGCCCCGCGACCTCCCGCAATTCGAAGAGGTTGCCGGCGACGGTGGCGACGAGGTTGGGCAGTGACGGTCCGATATTGGCGAGAGGCCAGGATAAGGTCATGGCGAAGGACCGCGAGACGTCGCCGGTGGCGCCGGGCAACGGTGCCAGACCACTATCGTCGATCTCCTCGAGGCGATCGACCCGGGCGGCCGACCGTGCCTTGAGTTCCGCGCTTTCACCCGGGATCGCCACGAACGTTCCCGAGGACTGCTCGCCGGCGATAATGTCCGCCACGCGCCGGGGATCCTGCGCGGTCCTGAGAACATATTCGGCGACTATGCGCTGATCCGTCATGGTGTCCCCCGTCCACTAGGTGCTGGTGATGGCGCCGACACCTTCGAGCCACGCGCGATAATCGCGCAGGCCCTCTCGGATGTCGGCGAAACGGGGCGCAAAGCCGAGGCGAGCACGCGCCTTGGAGATGTCGAGCGGGGCCCCGCGCTCAAAGAACAGGCCGGGTCCGATCGCCATGTTGCTGTCATGGCCGACAATTTCGGAAACGTGGCCGACGATGTCTCGGTGCGGGACGGCTACCCCGCAGGAGATGTTGAAAGCCTCGCCCGCAACCTCGGCCGGAGCGTCGAGCAACGCGACGACACCGGCGGCGGTGTCCCGGACATGGGTCCAGTCCAGCGATTGATCGCCCCCGTTCGGCGAGATGATGTCGGTTAGTCCTTCCAGGGGTCCGAACATCGCCTGATAGAGCACATGCATCCGTGACGGCAGCTTGCCGGGACCATAGACGAAGTAGAGGCGTGCATTGCGCACGTCGATGCCGTAGGTCTGACCATATTGCAGCGCCAGCACCTCGTTCGAGGCCTTCGTCGCGCCGTAGAGGTCGGTGACCTTGACCGGTGTTTCCTCGGTCTGGCCGCCGGGCTGATCCCCGTAGATTGCGCCGGAGCTGAGGTTCACGAACTTCGGAACGCCGAGGATGCGACAGGCCTCAAGGACGTTCAACATCCCGACGGTATTGATCTGTATATGGCGGAACGGACGCTTGGCGAAGTTAGGGCCGGCGATGACGGCGACCCCGAAGATCACGGCGTCGATCCGGCCTTCGTAGGCCTTCATGCGTTCGAACAGCGTATGCACGTCGAGAACATCGACATTCTCGAATGTCAGCCGGTCGCGGTGAGGCTCAAGATAATCGAGGCCCCGGCCGTCGAGACCGGCGGCGCCCAGATCGAAAATGACGACGTCTTCGCCGCGTGCAGCGAGATCGTGCGAGATCCAGGACCCGACATGTCCCAGACCGCCGAAGACGAGAGTTGTCATCGCAATACTCCGCTGGTGAGAACGAGGTGAGGCTCAGTTCAGGAGAAGATTCGGAATCGTCAGGACGAGCCAAGGCAGGAAGGTGATCGCGATCAGCATCGCGAACAACGGAATGTAGAAGGGCAGGATTTCCTTCACGAGACTGCCGAACGGAATGTCGGCAACCCGTTGAACCGTGAAGAGCACCGTTCCCACCGGCGGCGTTATCAGTCCGATCATCAGGTTGAAGATCATCATGACGCCAAAGTGGACCGGATCGATCCCGTAGCTGACGACCAGGGGCGTCAGGATCGGGGTTAGGAGAAACAACGCCGGAACCGAGTCGATAAAGCACCCGATCAGAAGGATGAACACGTTCAGAAGAGCAAGCAGGACATATTTGTTGTCGATATTGGCACCGAGATATTCGATGATCTGCGAAGTCACCTGGTAGCGCGCCAGGACCCAGGCATAGAGCGCCGAGCCGGCGATGATGATGAGTAGCGCTGCGGTGTCGACTGCGGTCTCCTTGCAAATCATCCAGAACTCCCGGACGGAGATCGTGCCGTAAACGAAGAAGGCGATGAGCGTGCAATAGACGACCGCGATCGCCGAGGCCTCGGTCGGCGTGAAGACGCCGGAAAGGATGCCGACGATAATGATCACCGGCGTCAGGATGGGGAGAAATCCGGATATGCAGGCGGAAGCGATCTGGCGCAGCGTGGCGCGCTGGGCGACCGGATAACCGCGCTTGTGCGAAAGATAGGCGACAAGAGCCATCAGCCCGAGGCCCATCAGGATGCCCGGAAGGATAGAGCCCAGAAAGACGGCGGCGATCGAGACGTTGGCGAGCGCGCCGTAGATCACTGCGGGAATGCTCGGCGGGATGATCGGGCCGATCGTCGCCGAACTGGCCGTTACGGCGGCGCTGAAGCCGCGGTCGTAGCCGTCGCGCTCCATGGCCCGCATCTGGAGTGGCCCCAGGCCGCCCGCGTCCGCGACGGCGGAACCGGACATGCCGGCGAAGATCATGCTGGAAAGGATGTTGACGTGGCCAAGGCCCCCGCGAAGATGCCCGACCAGGGAGCGCGCGATATTGAACACGCGATCTGAAATACCCGACGCGTTCATCAACCGACCGATCAGGAGAAAGGCCGGGATGGCGAGAAGGGTGAAGCTATTGACACCGTAAAGCGTCCGTTGTGCCAGCATTTCATAGGGAATGCTGTCGACGCCGCGGGTGGAGGCGAGAACAGCAAGCGAGGCGCCGATCATCGCGAAGCCGACGGGCACGCCGATGAAGAGCAAGACAAGCAGCGTGCCGAAGAGAGAAAGAAAGATGATCATGACGGCTTCCCCGTCCGCATCCCGAGGAATGCCCCCACGATGTCCTTGAGGAGTAGGGAAATCAGCATGACGATCCCGATCGCCTGGACGAGGTAAAGGTTGGCGAAGGACACGGGAATGGTGCTTGCGCTCACATTCTGAGTGCGGCCCATCATCTGGTAGGCGCCTATGACGACTGTCATTGCGATCCCTGCGGTGAGAACGTCTCCGACGATGTCGAACCAACGTTTGATCGGTTCCGGCAGAAGATCGATCAGAACGGTGATGCGGACCTGCGCGCCATGACGCTGGGCGATCGCCGCGCCGAAGAAGATCTCGGTGATGAACAGGAAGCGGGACGTCTCGTCGGTCCAAGGCACCCCGATACCGAGCACATAGCGCGAGGCGACCTGAACGAACATAACGACCAGCATGGTGACGAAGGCGGTCGTCATCACGACCTCCACAGCCAGCCAGAAAAAGCCCGACACCCTGCTTGGAAAGCCAGCGCTTACACGTTCGATCGGCGACACCGCGCGATCCTTTCGGTTGAGGTCGATCGCCGGCGCGCTTGCCGTCAGAACAAGCGCGCCGAATTGTCGGATGCGCTTTTAGTTCAGCTTGGAAAGAACGTAGTCCTTGACCTCGGGGGCATAGCCCTCCGCGATCTTGCGGATCGCCGGAGCTGCCTTGGCGCGAAAGGCCGCGACATCAGGCTCGACCACCGTCATGCCCTTTTCCTGAAGCTGCTCGAAGAGCTGAGCCTGCTTGCTGGTGACGAGCTCGTCGCCCCACGCGATCGCCTCGTCGATGGCGTCCTGAACCATCGTCCGGTCCGCTTCGGACAAGCCCTGATAGAAGTCCTCATTCATCAGCCAGTGGAAGAACGAATAGACGTGCTGCGTCTTGCTGACGTGCGACTGCACTTCATACAGCTTGCCCGACCAGATGTAGTCGACGGGATTTTCCTGCATGTCGATGACGCCGGTCTGCAGCGCGGTGTAGACTTCCGGCCAGGCAATCGGGCTCGGCAGAGCGCCGATCTCCGTCCAGATATCGATCCAAGGGGCAATCTCGGGAACCCGCATGCGGACGCCCTGAACATCGTCCGGGGTCTCGACCGGGTTTTTGGACGTCAGGTTGCGCGGATTGCGCACCGAGATGCCGACTAGACGCAGGTTGCCGCTCTCGACGACTGCCTCGCGAAGGCGCTCACCGATTTCGCCCTCATAGACTTTTCGGGCTTCCGCGCTGGAGTTGAAGACGAAGGGCAGGTCCGCCGCCGCGTATTGAGGTGCGTAGAGCGTCATCGGCATCGAGCCGCCCAGCGCGATCTGGTACTCGCCGCTGCTGGCGCCCTCCAGATGGTCGCGTTCGCCGCCGACTTCGGTGCCGAGCAGGGCGACGGTAAACTTGCCGTCCGACTTTTCCTCGATGTTCTTCTTCAGCCGCTCGCCGACCTGGAACATCTCGTGACCCGGCTCGACATGGAGCGCGATCGCAAGTTCCTCGGCGACGGCCGGGAATGCCATGGTGGCCGCGCCGAGCGCGAGTGCCACGAATATCGATTTCTGCATGAGGAACCTCCCAATCGATGCAAAGCGGACCTCATCCCTCCCGGATGAAAGTTCCGTCCGCGAACTGGTCCGATCATCAGACGTTCCAGTCAGCTGATGACTTTCTGACGCATCGGCGCTAGGCTTGTCAACGGGGGTCGTGCATCAATGTGTCGATGTCCGCGACAGGGAGAGCGCAGTGGCCGTTGAGATCGAGAACGCCAGACCCATCAGGCATGGTCGCGAAGGACGCATCGTGAAGCGTCGTCGCATGCACGAAGACCTGGTGGAGATGCTGGCGACGGACATTCGCGAAGGCGTCTATACGGTAGGCGACGCACTTCCCTCCGAACGCGATCTGATGGACGAGTTCGGTGTCTCTCGCTTGACGGTCCGCGAGGCGACGGCGGCGTTGGAAAGCAAAGGATTAATTGAAACCCGCCCTGGAACGCGCGCCCGCGTTTGCGGCCCACGCCCTGACTTTCTGCTGGGCATGCTTTCGGAAGCGGCAGCCTTTCACCTCGGGGAGCCCGGTGGGCTGCGCTCCTTCATGGAAATTCGCGGGATCGTCGAAACGGGTGTCGCCCGGATCGCGGCTGAAAGGATCACCGACGATCAGATTGAGGGCCTCAGAAGCGAACTCGGTCGCAATCGCGAGGCTGTTGGCGATATGGCCGAATTCGGCCGGACCGACGTCGAGTTTCACTCGGCGATCGCTCGCATCGTCCAGAACCCCATCGTCGACGGATTCTTCATCGCCGTCGACGAATGGCTTCGCGAGGTCCGTCGAACGAGTTTGCTCAACGACGGCCAAATGGAAACGGCGTACGCCGCTCATATGAGAATCTTCGCTGCTCTCGAATCGCGCGACCCAGACCGGGCAGCAGCGGAAATGCGGGAACATCTGGGTCAGCTATCGCGCATTTATCCACCGACTCCGGTCGAGCCGACGGCAGTGGAACCATCGCGGAAAGAGGCGCCATGAATCGGGAACGCGGAATCCTCGAGCGCATACCGTAGATCCTGAAGCGCCGACACGGCACAGCGTCGACTTTCCCCGAGTTGCGCGTTCCGCTCTGCGCCCATTGTCGCCGTTCAACACGCCAATCGCCGATCCCAGAACCGGTCGTTCATTCAGGAACGCTGCAGCGCTTCGCTGAATGTCTGCAACTGAAACTTTGCTGCCATTCACGGTTGGGTCGCTAAACGCCTGCCCGCAAGGATCATCTGCCAAGGCTTCCTGGAGTAAAGCGACGCAGATACTGCGAGGCGGGCTCGCCCGTGTCGTGGTCCGTGCAGTCGGTCTTTTTCTGACCGAGCGCCTGCTCCGCGACCCGGTGAGAGTGCACATTGTCGCGACCAACAACGGCCTCAACGTAAAGGTTGGTGATCCCGTTTCGGCTGAGCCCGACGACGATTTCGTCGATTGCCGCTGCGACGATGGCATGGGCTTTTCCCTCCTGACGACAATCCTCGCGCACCGCGTAGCCCAGCTGAAAGCAGGGAACTCCTTCGACGGGCTCGGTCAGGATGAGCAGGGCGACTGCATTGACAACGTCCGCCTGAATCTCAGCATAGGTGTAACGCGTGGTGCCATTGGGCTGGTCAACGTGCACGAACACGCCCGGGTACCGCTCGGCGCGCTGAATCGAGATAGCATCGTCGATGTAAGCGGATTGGAATCCGGCCAGCGCGTCCGAAGGGTTGGTCATGTTGGACATCAAGATGCTTCCTACTGCGATGGGGGGGCGTACGTAGTCCAGAGCTGGCTTCAGACCTGCGTGAGGCCCTTCCCTCGCCACCGCTCGATCACTTCATCGAAATTGACTTCGCGCCAGTCGGCGTTCCATTCCTGCAGATAGTTGACGCTGCGCGAGTGGGGTTCTGGCACAGGCAGAGCAAAACGGCCGACCGTCGGCATGAGCGGCGCGTCGCCCACGGTGAGGAATTCGCCCTGGCCTAGGTTAGGCAGGAGATCACCGATTCCGGCGGATAGGTCGGGAAGCAGCGACTTGATGTAGTTCTGGTCTATCGCGTTGGTGAGGCGCAGCGAGATGAAGTTGCTGCATTGGGAGAAGATCGTCTCCGAAACCTCGGAAGGGCGCTGGCTCACCACCATGAGCGTCACGCCATATTTACGCCCTTCCTTGGCGATCCGCTCGATCGACTTCCTCGAAGACTCATACTGTGCGCCGCCAGAGCGCGGCACGTAGTTATGCGCTTCTTCGCACACTAGCATGATTGGTACGTCACTGACCTGACCACCGACGTGACGACTCTTCGAATAATGGAAGCCGAAGTCGAAGATCATGCGCGAGATGAGGCTTACGACAATGCTGAGCACCTCGAATGGGATGCCGCTCAGATCCACGATCGAGACATTGGATTTTGTGAGATAGCCAATGAATTGCCGGACCACATTGGCGAAATCGCCAGTCGATAACGCTGAGCCATTCGGCTTGATGGGGTAGAAAAGGAAGCGCAGCCGGGGATCGGCGAGACGTGTGCGGAGTCGAAGGATGAGGCGATCGAATTCCCCGTGAAAAGGACCGTTGGATGCTTTTGTGGCGGCCGCCGTCGATGAGACTACAAAACTCTGCAGGGCATCGAAATAGCAGGAGTCGCGATCGGTCACGAGAGTAGTGTTCGCGAGCTTCGGCTTGCCCTCCTCGGGCAATTTCCCGATGACCTCCGAGTTCATATTCTCGAGATACGTCACCACCTCATCGATCGAGAAATAGACCGGACTGTCGAAGGATACATTGGCGAGCGTCGGATTGTGGCGGCACTTGTTGCGAACAACCGCGTGTCGGAACTGCGAGATTTGGTTGTGCGAGTTCAGCTCATTGCTCTCGATGAACATCTCCTCGAGCTCCCGGGCGTTCATCAGCCAGTAGGGAAGCTGGAGCGTATCCACATCGAGCAGATTGAGCGTGAAATTTTCCGTGGCGTCGAGCTTGAACGCTGCCGCATACTCGGCGTGAATGTCGAAAATGACTACATGCGCATTCTTCTGCGCGGCCTTGTGCGCGTTCGCCTTGGACTCGATGCCGACGACCGTTTGCAGGATCTTGGCGACCGCACACGACTTTCCAGACCCGGTCGAACCGACGATGGCAACGTGCTTGCTGAAGAATCGATCACCGTCGATCTCGAACTTGACCTCAGGAGCGATGCTCAATGTGCCGAAGGAGAAGGGCGCCTTGATCTGCTTGGAAAAGATGCTGCTCAGGATTTCGGGCGGCGTGACATAGGCATATTCGGTAGGCACCGGCAACGCATGCGAACCGCGCGTAAACTCTCCCTCTCCCGACAGTGTGCCGATCGGTTGGGTGTCGACTTGAAAGCGGAACGCGACGGATTCTGCCTCGGCACCGCCCTCCGCGTCGCCGCCTTGAGACCGGTCTGTGTGCGACGCCCGCACGGCCGTGATCGTGGCGAGCAGGTGAAGATTATTGCCCGAGGCGATCAGGAGATATTGTCCGACCCCGAGCTTGGTCTTGTGCTTCTCGAACTCATCCGCGCTGCCGATCTCGATGCGGATCATTGACGGAGAGCTGTCGGTCACGCTGCCGATCGGGTCACTCATCTCAAGCATATTCATTCCTTAGTTGGAGCGCATATTCGAGATCAGAGAGACGCTCGATTTCAAATCGGTGAACATTGATGTCGGGATGCGCCCAAGGATCCTCCGGTACGTTAACGAGGAAGAGCTCGTCGGGTCGTTTCGGCGGCTCTTCGGTCACGCTGTCGCGCCTTGCCAGGCGGAGCCTGAATTCAAGCATCAGCGGGGACTTCTGCCGCAACGGATGCCGGAACAGCTCCTTCGCGCGAAACTCCGTGCCCCCCACGAGACCGTCTGCGCAGCGCAGGCCCGCGTCGTGGAGACGCGTCTGGAGCGCGCCGACATTGTAATCGCCCGTGAACGTGAAAAGCGGCGGGTTCGCGTGCAGATATTTGCAGCTGTAGGATTCGACAAATTTCTTGATGAACCGCACGATGTCGTCGTCAAATTTGTCTATCGAAACAGGGTCCATCACAAAGTGCCGGCCACGTGAATTTTGACCTAGCGAGGCTTTTAGATCTTTCCGGAGGCGCTGGAAAATCTGGGCTCGCGTCGCAAGCTCGCGCGTCCATCGCGTGAATGTCACCTGCCTCACATCGTGGAGCGCGGCCAGGAACGTCGCGGGATTGACGGTGCGGTCGAGCACGGTGGATTGGGTGGCCAGATCCACGATCTGCTGGATCGCATTAGGATAGATTATCGCCTCGACATCCCCGTCCGAGAAGCCTTTACCCTTCAGCGATGACACCACCGCCTTCTGCAGCTCCTCTGCCGTCTGCCCGAACTCGATCGTCAGACGCTTGCGAAAGAGATCATGGTCGACGTTGGCCGCGATGCGGGCAACGATTGGCTTGAGCCCTTCGGCACTGGTCGCGAGGACAGAGTCGATCTCGGTCTTCGAGAGTGACCTTGTCCCCGACTCGCCGGGAAAATGGCAGAACAGGCGATAGTGAACTTCCGGCGTCGGGGCAGCGTTTTTCGAGAAATGCTCGAGCATCAGGAGGATCGGCTTATAAATCTTTCCGAGCGTGAACTTGTCGACTTGCTCGTGATATTTGCACTGCACGGCCGTCGTCAGCCCCGGCGCGGCTATGTCGATATCCTCGATCGCGCCTTCTATCGTGACTGTCGTGCCGTCTTCGGCTGCCAGGATCTCCGACAGGTATCTGAGAAACTGGTAGAGATAGCCCTTAATCGAATATTCCGCGGTCCGCGCCACAGGCCCCCATCCCATTATCCGGATCAGTGATCAGATCTACAAAGTTCGTCAAGCGATCACAAAAATGCAACTTTGGCTAACCAAGATCATATCGCTTCCATGGGACTGATCCGATTGCCCGGCACATGACAGAAGGCGCGATCACGAAAGGTGAGCAGGATGACTTGCCAGCGCGTCGCGACTTCGTTGAGGATTTCGATCATGAGGTCCAGCCGTGCGTTATCTGAGTAGACCGGTGGGTCGTCGAGGATCAGTGATACCGGCCGCCCTTGCTCGAGAAGCATCTCTGCGCAAGCGTCTCCGCAGCTTCGGTGGTATCGTCAGTGACGATCTCCAACCACAGTTCGGCTTGGCTCATGGTGGGCACCCTGTCGATCCAGAGGTTGTTGGTCCCGAACACGAATCCGACTGCATCGCCTGCGGGACCGTCAATCTGCTTCAGACCGAGTAAGTCAGGATAAAAGGCCACGGTCGCGTCGTATTGATGCGGTGGCACTTTCATGGCGATGTTCTTTCCGCCAGCGAACTTCGCAGACATGTCGATACCTCCAAAAAAGTTGTGACACGATCATAGCCGCAACTCCCACCGAAACCCACAAACGTCTTGAGAGGGTCGTTTGCGGATCGGCAGGTTCACGACCTTGCCCCCCGAAAGCCGATGGTCGGCTATCGGCCCGGAGCCGTCGTGTGCTTCGCAAGCAGCTCCAATTGTCCAAGTGCGCAACGATTGTACATCCTTCGCCAACGGACGGTGCGGTAAAGGTGCGGTGCTGACCTGTCCGCCGGCATCGAATAACGATGGGCAGACCGCAGCCAATCCTTGGAAACCCTCATGCATCTGCCAATTCGGGCCATCAACGTCTTTCACGCCGCCGCCCGGTCGAACAGCATCACGCGCGCGGCGGAGGAACTCGGCGTGACGCCATCCGCGGTCAGTCAGCAAATCCGCCTGCTCGAGACGCAACTCGGGACATCCTTGATGTTGAAGGAGGGGCGGCACGTCAAACTGACCGAGGCGGGAGAACGCTACTTCGCTTCGATCACAGAGGAGATCGAGCGCATCGCGGAGGCGACGAACCAGATTCGCGGCTACAAGGCGGTCCGTATCCTGACGATCCGGGCGACGCCGAGCCTGGCGACGAAATGGTTGATGCCGCGGCTGACGAAATTCATCGCCGCGCATCCGGAAGTGGACATCCGCTTGGACGGCACCAACGAGCCGACCGATTTTTCCCGCGAGAGTGTCGATATCGAAATCCGGCATGGCGAAGGGCGCTGGCCGGAACTGCATGTGGAGCCCTTCGCGGAGGAACGGTTCTATGCCGTGTGCGCGCCCGGTTACGTGTCGTCCGGCCGCGTCGATCCCGAGACGATCACCGACTATCGCCTGATCCATTCGGTCAAGTCGCAGATGCAGTGGTCGCGCTGGTTCAGCGAGTTTGGGGTGACGCCGAAAGAGGGCTGGCGGCGGATATTCTTCGACCGATCGCACATGGCCGTCGATGCTGCGGTCGCCGGAATCGGAATTGCGCTTGAGAGCGATCTGATGATGCAGAGGGAATTGGTGGAGGGATTGCTGGTTTCCCCCATCGCCGAACCTCCGATCCTTGCCGCGGTGACGCAATGGCTGGTCTGTCCCGATCACCATCTGCGCCGCCGGCAGGTGCAGGCGTTCCTTGCCTGGGTGAAGGCTGAGCGGGACGCTTGGGCGAGGGAAGCCACCAAGCCGGCAATACATTAGAAAATCTAAATAATCAGCTAGATAAATTGAATTGTTCTTCAGGATCGCGCTGCGTACCGTCCGGGGAGTGCCGCAGAGCCTTGCGCTAACGGCATTCCGAATTTGCACATGGATGATCCGGCATGCCGGCGGAGCCAGCCGTTCGCCGGGCGCTAAATTCCATCGCTGGGAAAGGTATAAGACGTGAATCTTTCGACCCTGCTCAAGGCACGCGTGGCCAATGACCGACCGGTTCGGGTCGGACTGATCGGGGCCGGAAAATTCGGCTCGATGGTCCTGGCCCAAGCGCAGCGGATCGAGGGCCTGCATGTGGTCGGCATTGCCGACCTCGACGTTGGCAAGGCGTGGGCCTCGCTGCGTCGCGTGGGCTGGCCGGCCGAGCGCTACGCGGCGTCCTGCCTGGACGAAGCGGTACGGACCGGCGCCACCCATGTTCTTGACGATGCAGCGGCGCTGACCGCGTTCGGCGAGATCGACTGCATCATCGAGGCAACGGGACATCCGATCGCCGGTGTGCGACATGCGCTCGCGGCGATCGAGCACGGCAAGCATCTGGTGATGGTGAATGTCGAGGCCGATGTCTTGTGCGGCCCTATCCTCGCGGCCAAGGCACGGGCCAAGGGGCTCGTCTATTCGATGGCCTATGGCGACCAGCCGGCGATCATCTGCGAACTCGTCGACTGGGTGCGCTCCTGCGGCTTCGAGCTGACCGCCGCCGGTAAGGGGATGAATTTCGAGCCGCGCTACCGCTATTCCACACCGGATACCGTCTGGAGCTTCTTCGGCTGGAGCGAGGAAGAGGTCGCTGAGGGCGATTTCAATCCAAAGATGTACAATTCCTTCACCGACGGCACCAAGGCCGCTATCGAGATGGCCGCCGTGGCGAACGGCACCGGGCTCGACTGCCCGGACGACGGGCTGGCGTTTCCCCCTGCCGGCCTGCAGGATTTGGCCCGGGTCTTCCGTCCCGCCGACGAGGGCGGGCGACTGGCGCGCAGTGGCCTCGTCGATATCGCCGCCAGCCAGGAGCCGGATGGCCGCGAGGTGCTCAACAATATCCGCTATGGCGTCTTCGTTACCTTCAAGGCGCATGACGAATACGCCCGCGCCTGTTTCCGCCAGTACGGCCTCCTGACCGATCCATCGGGTTGGTATGGCTCGATGTGGCGCCCCTTCCACATGATCGGCCTGGAGACCAGCATCAGCGTCCTGTCGGCGGTACTGCGCGGTGAACCCACGGGAACCTCGCGCGAATTCCGCGGTGACGCGGTGGCCACGGCGAAGGCTGACCTTGCGGCAGGCGATATGCTGGACGGGGAGGGCGGCTACGCCGTCTGGGCCAATGCCATTCCAGCTGCGAAGAGTCTTGCCGTCGGCGGGCTGCCGATCGGTCTCGCCCATAATGTTCCACTGATCAGGTCGGTCGGGAAGGATCAGATCGTGCGCTACGGCGACGTCGATCTCTCCGCGGATCTCGACGTCGTCGAGCTGCGCAGAGAGATGGAGCGCACCATGACACCGAAAAAGGCACTCGCGGCGTAGGCCGCGGTGGCGCGGCCCGCCGGGGAAAAGCGGGGGTCGCCAAGGAACCGCGGTTCGCAGGCGGTGGCGGGAATTCCTGCGCCGGAAGCAAGGGCGATAGACGCATTCAGGATCGAACCGACCGCGATCGGGAGGTGGCGGCCGAAACCAGGGAGGATATCATGAACTTCACCAAAGGCAGGCGGACCCGACGTTTCGTCCTGGCGCTGGGCGCCCAGGCAATCGCCTTGGCCGGTACGGGAGCGCTGACTGCGACGGTTACCCCCGCGAATGCGCAGACGACGCTCAGGCTGGCGGTCGCCGACCCCGCCGATTCGTCGGTGGGACGCGCGGCCAAGGACTTCGCCGATCTGGTCAAGGAAAAAACCGGCGGCGAGGTGGAGTTTCAGGTCTTCGCCGATGGCGTCCTGTTCGGCAAGGACCAGAACGCGGCGGTCAATCAGCTTGGCAGCGGCGCGCTCGACGGGTTGATCCTGGCCAGCAGCGTCTATGCCTCCTTCGAGCCGCGCATGAACGCCATCAGCCTGCCCTACCTCTTTTCCGACTACGATCAGTTGCAAGGTTACCTGCGCGGGGAGCCGGGTCAGACCCTGCTCTCGTCGCTCGATCGCCTCGATATCAAGGGTCTGGGTATTTTTCTCCGGACGTTCCGCAATGTCACGACACGCGAGACGCCAATCACCAAGGCCGAGGATTTCAAGGGCTTGAAACTGCGCACGCCCAACAACGAACTCTTCGTCGCGCTCTTCCAGGCCTTGGGCGCCAATCCGACGCCGATGGCCTTCTCGGAAGTCTACAGCGCCCTGCAACTCAAGGTCATCGACGGCCAGGAGAATCCTGTCGAGGTGCCCCTCAACAATCGCCTATACGAGGTCCAGAAGCATCTGAACATCACTCAACATCTCGCCGATTCCTACCTGCTGGCTCTGTCGAAGGCGGCCTGGGAAAAGATCCCGCAGGAACAGCGCGCCGCCGTGCAGGAGGCCGCCGACGAGATGGTCAAGAAGCATGATGCCGAGGAGATCGCTCAGGAGAGTAAGATCATCGAGGAGCTCAAACAGCTCGGCATGCAGGTGAACGAACTGCCGCCGGAGGAAAAGGCCAAGGTCCAGGAGGTCGCCCGGGGCATTTACGCCCAGTTTGGGGATAAGATCGGTAAGGAGTTCATGGAAACCAGCTTGAATTTCGTCAGCCAGTAGAGATGCTTGGGTGCTCCGGCCTCGGCGCCGGAGTGCCACTTATTATGCGCGGTCGTTCAGCTCGACCTGCCGCAGCCGGGGGCGCGTCATGCTGCGAACGCTGGACAGATACATCTGGATGATCGTTGATGCGCTGTTGCTTTTGGCGGTGATCGCCATGGTGCTCAGTATCGGCCTCCAAGTCGTTTCGCGCACCGCCAATCACTCGGTGCCCTGGACCGAGGAGCTGTCGCGGTTTCTCTTTATCTGGACGGCATTTCTTGGCATGGCCACCGGCTTTCGCCAGGCGGAGCATCCGCGGGTCGATCTCTTCGTGGCGATGCTGCCGCCCCGGTTAGGCGGGCTGCTTGTCTATCTGACCCCGCTCTGCGCCGCGGTCTTCTTCGGCATCGCCGGCTGGTACGGCTACCGCCTGATGATGCAGCAGATTCGCTTCGGCGAAACCTCGCCCGCGATGGGTCTCGGCATGTGGCTGATAACGCTCCCCGTCGTCTTGGGTGCCGCTCTGGCCATTTTTGGATCGGTGGTTTCGGTGTTGCTCGAGCCGGAAAAAGCCGGTGCCGCGTCCAGCGAAGGGACCGAGGGAGCCATATGAGCCTGGTCATACTTCTGGTGTTCATGCTTATGGCGATGCTCGGTGTTCCGCTGTCGCTGGCGCTTGGTCTCGGCTCCGCAGCGACGCTTTGGTACTACGACCTGCCGCTGTCGATGATCACCCAGACCATGGCGACATCGATCAACAGCTTCCTGCTGATTGCGGTGCCGCTGTTCGTCCTCGCCGGCAACATCATGGAGCGCGGCGGCCTGTCGGAGCGGATCTTCACCGCGGCTGATGCCGTCGTCGGGCGATTTCGCGGCGGCCTTGGCCACGTCAACATCCTGTCGAGCTTCGTCTTCGGCGGTATCTCCGGCTCGTCGGTGGCCGACATCGCCAGTCTCGGACCGATCACCATCCGTTCGATGACGACACGCGGCTATCCGCTGCCCTACGCGGCTGCGTTGACGCTGATCACGGCGACGCTGGCGACGCTTGTCCCGCCAAGCATCCTGGTGATCGTTGCCGCCGCCGCATCGGGGCAATCGGTCGGCAAGGCGCTGGCTGGCGGTCTTGGCCCAGGCGTGCTGCTCGCTGCGTCGCTGGCCTGCTACAATTACTATATCTCTCGGCGACGCGGTTACGGGTTGCAAACCCGATACAGGGTGGGTGAGCAGGCCCGTGCCCTTCTGCGGGCGGTTCCCTCGCTCGGCGCGCCGGTGATCATCCTTACCGGGATGTTCTCGGGAATCGTGACGCCGACCGAGGCCGCCGGCATCGCCGTTGTCTACACGCTCGCCATCGGCGCGCTGGTTCATCGCGACCTCGACTTCCGTGAGGTTCCGGCGATCGTCATCCGCGCCGCGCGCACCTCCGGCACCGTCCTGCTCATTCTCATGGTGGCGAGCAGCGCCACCTACATCTTCACCATCGATCTCTTGCCCAACAAGGTGTCCGGCTCGATCACCGCGCTGACCGATAGTCCTGGCGCGATCCTGCTGATGATGGGGGTCATCTTCCTGGTGGTCGGCATGCTGATGGATATCGTCGCCGCCGCGCTGATGCTCATCCCGGTGCTCTTGCCGGCCGCGGTGCAGGCCGGGATTGATCCGTTGCACTTCGTTATCTTCATGGCCGTCGGGCTCGCCATCGGCTTGGCGACGCCGCCGGTCGGAACCTGCCTGTTCGCGACCGCCTATGTCTCGAAAGTGCCGTTCGAGCGCCTGGCTGTCGCCGCCATCCCCTTCTACGTCATCAACATCGTCGTGATGATCCTGGTGGCGTTCGTCCCGCAAATCGTCCTGTGGCCTGCGGATTTGCTGACGTAGGATGCCCGGACTAAATGTACCCTTTGGGGAAACGCCCATCGCCGGCTGAATGATCAGCATGGGTCGGAAGCTGAATGGTCGCTTTCCTACCTACCGTGCTCGAAGGGGATAGTCCGCACCCGGATCGTCGCATCCCCAACCCCAATAACGGGAGCGGGTGAAAAACGGGAATGTCCCGGTCTCTGTTGAAACTCTGAAGTGGGCGGCGTTGCCCGCCTTGAGCCGTTAGGCTCGGGGTGCCGATTCCACTGAGGAGAGCAACGCCATGAAGAAAGATATCATATTGCCGACGACGCCGGTCATCGGGACTGTGGCCGAAGCGTTTGCCGATGTTCAGCAGAGTTTCGAACGGTTCTGCCTTGCGGCGGGGATGGAAACGCTGGGCGCGATGATGGAGGCTGACGTCGAAGCGGCCTGTGGTCCGCGCCACGGCC